>CAXTOD010000176.1:0-6074 GCA_964245705.1 uncultured Acetobacteraceae bacterium | reverse complement strand
GCGCATGCGCCGCTGCCGGCGGCGCAGAAGATGATGACGGAAAAGAGCGTCGCCGCGGCGGACGTCGGCGGCACCGGCAAGGACGGCCGCATCACCAAGGGCGACGTGCTCGCCTTCCTGGAGCGTCCGGCGCAGCCCCCGGCTGCCGCTCCGGCCGCACCTGCGGCGAAGCCCGCGGCGCCGCGCGCCGACGACCCGCGCGAGGAGCGGGTCAGGATGACCCGCCTGCGCAAGACCATCGCCGCCCGGCTGAAGGACGCGCAGAACACCGCCGCGATCCTGACCACCTTCAACGAGGTGGACATGTCGTCGGCGATGAAGATGCGCGCCGACTACAAGGACGCGTTCGAGAAGAAGCATGACGGCGCGCGGCTCGGCTTCATGTCCATCTTCGTGCGCGCCTGCGTCGCGGCGCTCAAGGAGTTCCCGGCGGTCAACGCCCAGATCGACGGCGACGACATCGTCTACCGCTCGTTCGTCGACATGGGCATCGCCGTCGGCGGCCCGAGCGGGCTGGTGGTGCCGGTGCTGCGCGACGCCGACCGGATGGGCTTCGCCGAGATCGAGCGCGCCATCGCCGGCTACGGCAGGCGGGCGCGCGACGGGGCGCTGAAGCTGGACGAGCTGACCGGCGGCACCTTCTCCATCACCAACGGCGGCATCTACGGCTCGCTGATGTCGACGCCGATCCTGAACCCGCCGCAATCGGCGATCCTGGGCATGCACAAGATCCAGGAGCGCCCGGTCGCGGTCGGCGGCCAGGTGGTGATCCGGCCGATGATGTACGTGGCGCTGTCCTAC
The DNA here is from genome assembly GCA_964245705.1 of uncultured Acetobacteraceae bacterium. Lineage (GTDB taxonomy): Bacteria > Pseudomonadota > Alphaproteobacteria > Acetobacterales > Acetobacteraceae > Lichenicola. The sequence continues at coordinate 5,273 of CAXTOD010000176.1, read as the reverse complement.
GACCACCGGGTGATCGACGGGAAGGAGGCGGTGAGCTTCCTGGTGCGCGTCAAGGAGGGCGTGGAGGATCCGCGCCGCCTGCTGCTCGGGCTGTAAGCCCTTCCTCCTGACCTTCAAGCGAGAACCATGGCGACCGAGATCAAGGTGCCCACCCTGGGCGAAAGCGTGACCACCGCCACGGTGGCGCGCTGGCTGAAGCAGCCGGGCGAGGCGGTGGCCGCGGACGAGGCGGTGGTCGAGCTGGAAACAGACAAGGTCAGCGTGACGGTGGCAGCGCCCGAGACCGGCGTGCTCGGCGCCCATGCGGTGGCGGAAGGAATGGATGTCGAGGTGGGCGCGGTGCTCGCCACCGTGGATCCGTCCGGCAACGCGACCGTGGCGCCGCAGTCGGAGGCCGAGGAGGCTGGGCCGGGTACGCCGGAAGCGCCGACGCCTGGCAAGACCGGAAGCTACCTGCCGCAGCCGGAAACCGCCGCCGCCGGCGACGTCGCCACGCCCGACGTGCCGGCCTCGTCCGGCGAGGTGGCCAAGCCGGCGCCGCCGGCCGCCACCAACGCCCCGGCCGCGCCGGCGGCGGAGGTGCGGGACACCGACTACGACCTTCTCGTGATCGGCGCCGGGCCCGGTGGCTACGTGTGTGCCCTGCGTGCGGCGCAGCTCGGCATGAAGGTAGCCTGCGTCGAGAAGCGGGCGACGCTGGGCGGCACCTGCCTCAACATCGGCTGCATCCCGTCCAAGGCGCTGCTGCAGAGCAGCGAAAGCTTCCACGAGCTGTCGCACGGCTTCGCCGACCACGGCATCGTCGTGGGCGAGATCAGGCTCGACTTGGCCCGCATGCACGCGCGCAAGAACGAGGTGGTCGCCGCCAACACCAGGGGCGTCGAGTTCCTGTTCAAGAAGAACGGCGTCGCCTGGCTCAAGGGTGCCGGCCGCCTCACAGCACCCGACACGGTGGAGGTGGACGGCAAGGCGTTCCGCGCCAGGCATGTCGTGATCGCCACCGGCAGCGACAGCGTGTCGCTGCCCGGGATCACCATCGACGAGAAGCGCGTGGTCAGCTCCACTGGGGCGCTCGAGCTGGCGGAGGTGCCGAGGCATCTGGTGGTGATCGGCGGCGGGGTGATCGGGCTGGAGCTTGGCAGCGTGTGGCGCCGCCTGGGCGCGCAGGTCACGGTGATCGAGTACCTCGACCGGCTGGTCCCGGGCATCGACGGCGAGGTGGCCAAGACGTTCGAGCGCGTGCTGTCCAAGCAGGGAATCAAGTTCAAGCTTGGCCACAAGGTGACAGGCGTTGAGGCCACCGACACGGGTGCGACCCTGGCGGTCGAGAAGAACAAGGGCGGTGCTGCGGAGACGATCGAGGCCGACATCGTGCTGGTCGCGGTCGGCCGGCGCGCGGTCACCGAGGCGCTCGGCTTGAAGGAGGTGGGCGTCGAGCTGGACGAGCGCGGCCGGGTCAGGACCGACGAGCACTTCGCGACCAACATCCCCGGCGTCTACGCCATCGGCGACGTGATCGCCGGCCCGATGCTGGCGCACAAGGCTGAGGACGAGGGGGTGGCGCTGGCGGAGATGCTGGCGGGCCAGGCCGGGCACGTGAACTACGGCGTGATCCCGGGCGTGGTGTACACCTGGCCGGAGGTCGCGGGGGTCGGCAAGATCGAGGAGGAGCTGAAGGCGGAAGGCGTCGACTACGTGGTCGGCAAGTTCCCGTTCAGCGCCAACGGCCGGGCGCGTGCGATGAACAGCACCGACGGCTTCGTGAAGATCCTGGCCGACCGCAAGACCGACCGGCTGCTGGGCGCACACATCATCGGCCCGGACGCCGGCACGCTGATCGCCGAGCTGGCGACGGCGATGGAATTCGGCGCCAGCGCCGAGGACGTGGCGCGGATTTGCCACGCCCACCCGACCTTGAACGAGGCGGTCAAGGAGGCTGCCCTGGCCAGCGCCGGCCGCGCGCTCCACGTCTGATCCCGGGCACGCCGGGGTTCGCGGCGCCGGCCGGGACAGGCCGGCGATGCTGGCCCTGACCATGGGCGATCCGGCCGGGATCGGTCCGGAGATTGCGCAGGCCGCGTGGCGCGCGCTGCGCGGCTCAGGCCCCGCCTTCGTGCTGCTGGCCGATCCCGCGCTGGGCGGCACGCCGGTCGCCTCCGTGGACGAGGCACGTCGGGTGTTCGGTCAGGCCCTGCCGGTGCTGCCTGCGGCGGCGCTGTCGGTTCCGCCGGTTCCGGGCCGCCCCGATCCGCGTAACGCGCCGGCCATCACAGGCAGCATCGCCGAGGCGGTCCGCTTGGCGATGGCGGGCGCGGTGGACGGCATCGTCACCAGCCCGATCGCCAAGGCGGTGCTGAAGCAGGCCGGCTTTCCCCACCCCGGCCACACCGAGTACCTCGCCGCGCTGACGGGCCGCTCCGGGCAGGAGGTGATGATGCTGGCCGGCCCGTCGCTGCGGGTGGTTCCGGTCACGATCCACGTGTCGCTGCGCCGGGCGCTCGACCTGCTCGACGCGGAGGGCATCGTGCGGGTGGCGCGAACCACCGCCAGGGCGCTCGAACGCGACTTCGGGATCCGGCACCCGCGCTTGGGCGTCGCCGGGCTCAACCCGCATGCGGGCGAGGACGGGCACATGGGCGACGAGGAGGACACGCTGATCCGGCCGGCGATGCGGCGGCTGGAGGCAGACGGGATCTCCCTGATCGGGCCGATGCCGCCGGATACCATGTTCACGCCCGCCGCCCGCGCCCGCTACGACGCGGCGATCTGCATGTACCACGACCAGGCGCTGATCCCGCTCAAGACGCTGGACATGGCGCAAGGAGTGAACGTCACCCTGGGGCTCGACCTGGTGCGCACCTCGCCCGACCACGGCACCGCGTTCGACATCGCAGGCGCCGGCGTGGCCGATCCGTCCAGCCTGATCGCGGCGCTGCGCATGGCGGACGCCATCGCACGGAACAGGAGAACGGCATGAGCGGGACGAGGCCCGGCGGGATCAGGCTGGGGGTGAACATCGATCACGTCGCCACGATCCGCAACGCGCGCGGCGGCACGCATCCCGACCCGCTCGAGGCGGCGCAGGCGGCGATCCAGGCCGGCGCCGACGGCATCACCCTGCACCTGCGCGAGGACCGGCGGCACATCCGCGACGACGACGTAGCGCGGTTCTGCGCCTCGCTCGACAGGCCGATCAACTTGGAGATGGCCGCGACCGACGAGATGGTCCGGATCGCGCTCGAACGGCGCCCGAACGCCGCGTGCATCGTCCCCGAGCGCCGGGCCGAGGTGACCACGGAAGGCGGCCTCGACGCCGCCGGCCAGGCCGAGCCGCTTCGGCCCAAGGTCGCCGCCCTGCGCGCTGCCGGCATCCGCGTCTCGCTGTTCATCGATCCAGATCCGGTGCAGATCCGGGCGGCGGCCGATCTCGGCGCGCCGGTGGTCGAGCTGCACACGGGCGCCTATGCCGAAGAACGCGCGGGCGAGTTGCAGCGGCTGGGGGAAGGTGCCGCGCTGGCCGCCTCGCTCGGGCTGGAGGTACATGCCGGGCACGGCCTCACCTACGACAACGTCGTCCCGGTCGCGGTTATTCCCGCGATCGCCGAGCTCAACATCGGTCACTTCCTGATCGGGCAGGCGATCCTGGATGGGCTTCCAGGCGTTGTGACGCGGATGAAGGCGCTGATCGGCGCCGCACGCTGAAGGGAGCGCGATCATGGACTACGTCCGTCTCGGCCGGACCGGCCTCAAGGTGTCCCGCCTGTGCCTCGGCTGCATGACCTATGGCGAGCCGAACCGCGGCAACCACGAGTGGACGCTGGGCGAGGAGGAGAGCCGCCCGTTCATCCGGCAGGCGCTGGAGGCGGGGATCAACTTCTTCGACACCGCCAACGTGTACTCCGCCGGCTCCAGCGAGGAGATCGTCGGCCGGGCGCTGAATGAGTTCGCGCGCCGCGACGAGGTCGTGCTGGCGACCAAGGTGCACGGGCCGATGGGCGAGGGGCCGAACGGGCGCGGCCTGTCGCGCAAGGCGATCCTGAGCGAGATCGACCACAGCCTGGGCCGGCTTGGCACCGACTACGTCGACCTGTACCAGATCCACCGCTTCGACGCCGAGACGCCGATCGAGGAAACGCTGGAAGCGCTGCACGACGTGGTGAAGGCGGGCAAGGCGCGCTACATCGGCGCCTCCTCGATGCATGCCTGGCAGTTCGGCAAGGCGCTGCAGCTGGCCGAGCGGCACGGCTGGACCCGGTTCGTGTCCATGCAGAACCACGTGAACCTTCTCTACCGCGAGGAAGAGCGCGAGATGCTCAGCTTGTGCCTGGAGGAGGGCGTCGGCGTGATCCCGTGGAGCCCGCTCGCCCGCGGCAAGCTCGCCCGCCCCAACGGCAGCGGCGACACCGCCCGGGCGCAGACCGACCAGTACTCGCGCAAGCTGTACGACGCGACGCAGGAGGCGGACGCGCGGGTGGTCAACGCGGTCGGCGAGGTGGCGGAGGCGCTCGGCGCGTCGCGGGCGGCGGTGGCGCTGGCCTGGCTGCTGGGCAAGCCCGGCATCACGTCGCCGATCATCGGTGCCTCCAAGCCGCACCACCTGTCCGACGCGCTGGCGGCGCTCGAGCTGCGGCTGAGCCCAGAGCAGGTGTCCCGCCTCGAGGCCGACTACGTGCCGCACGCGGTGGCCGGCTTCTGAGGCTTGCCCGTTGGCGGTGTTCTTCACCGCCGACACCCATTTTGGCCATGGCGGCGCGCGTGGGCTCTACCGCCGCCCGTTCGGCTCCGTGGCCGAGATGGACGAGACGATGCGGCGGAACTGGAACGCGGTGGTCGGCACCGAGGACGAGGTCTGGCACCTCGGCGACTTCGCGGTCGGGCCGAAGCCGGACCGGGTCGAGGCACTGCTGTCCGGGTTGGCCGGGATCAAGCACCTGGTCACCGGCAACAACGACCCTGCCAGCACGCGCGGCCTGTCCGGATGGCAGAGCGTGCAGGCCTATGCCGAGCTGACGGTGGACGGAAGCGGGCTGGTGCTGTGCCACTACGCCTTCCGCTCCTGGCACAACATGGGCCGCGGCTGGCTCAACCTCCACGGTCATTCCCATGGCAGGCTGGCACCGATGACCCGGCAGCACGACGTGGGCGTGGATTGCCGCGGCTTCCGGCCCATCACCCTGGACAGCCTGCGCGTCAGGCGGCGGAACGCTGTGACCGCTCCTGGTGCCGACACTCGGAATTGAACCGAGGACCTACTGATTACGAATCAGTTGCTC
>CAXTOD010000175.1:0-6088 GCA_964245705.1 uncultured Acetobacteraceae bacterium | reverse complement strand
TGCTGCCGGCCTCGCTCGGCGCCCACCCGGCGTTCCGCTGGCCGCTGGCCGACGACGTGCCGAAGGAGGCGCACCGGCTCCTGTTCGCCCGCGACGAGCCGGCGCCGATCCGCCGCGTCGCCGGCGGCCTGCTGCGCGCCCAGGCGGAACCAAGCCCGATCGGCGGCCGCGTCCTTCGCCTGGACGAGCAGCTGTTCGCCGACGACGCGGTGATCCTGGACCGGTTGGCCAGCACCTCCCTGCGCTACGAGGCGTCCGGCGCCAGCGTGGCGCTGGAGGTCGCCTGGCACGGCATGACCCAGCTCGGGATCTGGTCCAAGCCGGGTGCGGCGTTCCTGTGCATCGAGCCGTGGCACGGCCTGGCCAGTCCGGCCGGGTTCGACGGCCCCTTCGCGGACAAGCCGCACCTCATGCACCTCCGGCCCGGCGCCGAGGTGCTGCTCGGCTGGAGCGTGCGGCTGGACACCGCCGGCCCGGGGTGAAACCGGGCCCCATGCCCGGCTGTTTCCTCGACACACGATGCGAGGAGACCAGCATGCCCAAGGCTTTGTTCGTCGAGATCGAGGCCAAGGCGGGGGCCGAGGGCGAGATCACCGGGTTCCTGCAGGGCGCCCTGGCCACCGCGGAAAGCGAGCCGGACACCCGCGACTGGTACGCGCTCCGGTTCGACGACAGCCGCTTCGCAGTGTTCGACACCTTTGACGGCAACCTGGGGCGGCTGAAGCACCTGGCCGGCGGCATCGGCCGCAGCCTGGTGGTCAAGAGCATGAGCAGCCTGGACGGCCTGCCCGACATCACCAGTTCGGAACTGATCGCGGCCAAGCTGCCGACCGGCGAGGTTGCCCCGCATCACGCGCTCTACGTGCCAATCGAGACCAGGCTCGGCCAGGGCCGCGACTTCGGCGAGTTCCTGGTGGAGGCGCGCGGCCTGGTCGAGGCCGAGCCCGGGACGATCGCCTGGTATGCGCTGCGCAGCGGGCCGAACAGCTTCGCCATCGTCGACTTCTTCGCCGACGAGACGGCGCGCGAGGCGCACCTGCAGGGCGCGGTGGCGCAGGGGCTGGCGCAGCAGGTCGGCCGCTATCTCGACGCCATGCCGGAGATCCGCCACGCTGCCGTGCTGGCGAGCAAGCGCTCCGGCTGGGAGAAGGTCGCCTCAGCCGCGCAGCAGGTGCATCCCGAACAATCCGTCCGGATCGCTCCAGAAGCCGGCTGAGCGCCAGCCGGCATCCGCCGCCAGGGCCAGGAAGCCGTCGCGGGTGTGCTTGTAGCTGTCCTCGGTGTGGATGGTCTCGCCCACCCGGAACCGCACCGTTTGACCGGCCACCCGCACCGCCTGCGCGGTCCGGCTTTGCAGGTGCATCTCGATCCGGCCCTCGTGCGCGTTCCACACTGCGCGGTGGGCGAAGGCCTCGGGATCGAACTCCGCGTCGGCGATGCGGTTCACGTGGTGGAGGATGTTGCGGTTGAAGGCCGCGGTGACGCCCTCGCCGTCGTCATAGGCCGGCAGCAGCCGCGACGGGTCCTTGCGCAGGTCGGTGCCGACCACGAAGCCGGGCGCATCGGAGCCGGACAGGGTGCTGCGCACCGTGCGCAGGAACCGCCGGACCATCGGCGGGCGGAAGTTGCCGATGGTGGAGCCGGGAAAGAACCCGAACGGCGGCATCCCGGCCACCGCCGGCGGCAGCGCCAGCGGCTGCAGGAAGTCGGCCGCGACCGGGACCACCGACAGGGCCGGATGGCTGTCCCGCATCCGGCCGGCGATCGCCAGCAGCGCCGGCTCGGCGATGTCCACCGGCACGTAGGCGGCGAAGTCGCACCGCGCGGCATCGAGCAGCGCCACCCCCTTGGCCTCGTCGGACGCGCCGTACTCGACCAGCGCGGCGCCGCGCGGCGCGTGGGCGGCAATCTTGGAAGCGTGCCGGCCGAGCAGCGCCATCTCGGCGCGTGTGACGTAGTACTCCGGCAGCAGCGTGATCCGGTTGAACAGCGCGCAGCCGGCCTCGTCGTAGAACAGCTTCGCCGGCAGCGTCTTCTGCCTGGCCGACAGCCCGGCCAGGATCTCGTCCAGCACCGAGGGGGCCGATTCCATCGCATCCGGCATCGCCGCTACCCCCCGCGCCTACAGGTCCCTGGCGAGCCGCAGCCCGGTCGCCTGCCAGCGCTTCTCGGTGGGAAAGAAGTTGCGGTAGCTCGCCCGCGCGTGGCCCGGAGGCGTGGCGTAGGAGGAGCCGCGCAGCACCATCTGGTTGATCATGAACTTGCCGTTGTACTCGCCGATCGCGCCAGGCTGCGCCCGGAACCCCGGATACGGCAGGTAGGCGCTGTTGGTCCACTGCCAGGCATGGCCGTGGAACTCCGGCAGCTCCGCCGCGGCCACCTCCAGCTCGGCTTCCGTCGGCAGCCGGGCCTCGGCCCAGCGCGCATAGGCGTCGGCCTCGTACCAGCTGACGTGGCGCACCGGCTGTTCCGGGTCGACCGGCTCGAGCCCGGCCGGCGTCACCGTCAGCCAGCCGCCCTCGCCATCGGGGCGCCAGTGCATCGGCGCGTCCCAGCCCTCCCGGCAGGCGAGCGCCCAGCCGTCCGACATCCACAAGGAGGCGGTGCGGTAGCCGCCGTCCTCCATGAAGGCGCGCCATTCCACGTTGCGCACCAGCCGGCTCGCCAGCGCGTGCGGCTGCAGCAGCGCCTGGTGGCGGGGGAACTCGTTGTCGAAGCCGAACCCGTCGCCGCTGTGGCCGATCGCGGCCAGCCCGCCCGGCCGGTCGAGGAACCGCGTCGGCCCGGCAGCGCCTGGCAACGGCGTCCAGCCCGGCAGCACCTGGAGCCCGGCGCCGCGCCAGGCCAGCGGGTTCTGCGCAAAGGCGTGCAGCATGTCGGTCACCAGCAGTTCCTGGTGCTGCTGCTCGTGATGCAGGCCGAGGGTGACCAGGTCGTCGAGTTCGGCCGAGCGGTCCGCCCGCAGCAGCGACCGCACGGCGTCGTCCACGAAGGCGCGGTAGGCGCCGACCTCCACAGCACCCGGACGGGTCACCAGCCCGCGGGTCGCCCGCGGATAGCGCGCTCCCAACGCCTCGTAGTAGGAGTTGAACAGGAAGGAGAAGCTGTCGTCGTAGGCGTGGTAGCGCCCGTCGCGCGGCAGCAGCACGAACTGCTCGAAGAACCAGGTGGTGTGCGCCCGGTGCCATTTGGCCGGGCTGGCGTCCGCCATCGACTGGATCGCCTGGTCTTCCGGGGACAGGGCGGCGGCCAGCGCTTCGGTGTGAGACCGGACAGCCTCGAAGCTCTGCGGCAACTGATCAGCCTCGATCGGCGTGGATGTTCGTATCATGAAACTCTGCCCTCGATCCTCGCCATCATGCCGACACAGGGCCCGGACGCATCGGATCATGACCCGGGCCTGCCGTCTCAGCCCATCCGCTCCTGCTCCTGGCCCTGGTCGGGCTGGGTGCCGCCGCTCCGGCCGCCGACGAGACCGTGACGGTGCACGGGCGTTGCCGGCTCGTCCAGCCTGCTCCCGTTCCGATCGACCTCAGGGCGTTCGAGCCGGCTTGTTCTGCCGCCTTCCTGGTCGCCCGATCATTCCGGCGCTCCGCAGCGACCTCCGGATCCGCTCCCGGCCAAACCGCCCTGAACGGCCGCGGACGGCCGGTCAGCCAACCGGCAGCGGAGCGCGCTCGGCGGGTCCCTCCTGGTGCCAGTGGTGCCAGTGCGGGCTGGGCTTGGCCAGGCGCTCGCGCGACCCCGGTCGCCACCTGTTCCGGGAACTCCTCCCTGCGTCGTTCATGCCGGCAAGCGTGGCATGCGGTGCATGTCCGAGACTCGTGTTCACGTCCTCACCAGATCAGCCTGCCGCTGACAGACCGGGCGAAGGGCTAATCGGAAGGAGGGAGCCGAGCCTGTCAGCCGTTGTTCCGCACCGACCCCGATCCGCATCCGGCTATCCGGTGCGGGATCCGGAAGCGGCCAGCTCTGCCTCGACGCTGGCGATGAACCCGTCGAGCCTCTCGACGCTGGGCGCTGCGATAAGAGCGAAGCCGCCGTCATGGCCCGATCCGAACAGGAGCCGGCAACCGGGCGGCAAAGCCCGTCCCCGCCAGTCCATCCCATGCTGGAGCGCCTGAACGATCGGAACGAGGTCGGCGGCCGGGTCGTGCACCAGGACAGCCTGCATCCCCACGCTCCAGCCGTCCCAGGCGAAGACGTTGCGCGCCAGGGTCTCGTCGCCGGTCGCCAGCACACCGAAGGTCGCATGGGCATCGTCGTGGAGCGGACGCGCCATGACCCTGGTCACGAGCGAGGACAACAGTTCGGGAAAGAAGGTGCCGCCCGCAGCTGGAGCGCCGTCATCCCACCGAAAGACGACGTGTCCCAACCGCAGCAGGGCACGACACAGGACGGCTGCCGCAGGCGACGAGATGGCGTCGTCGCCGTCGTCAGGCGGCAGCGGCCACTCGATCAGGGCCTGGTCGTGTCCAGGGCCATCAGGCGCTCGATCTCGAAACCCATGGACGAGGGGCAGCCGCGGGTGAGGGTCAGCAGCGGGGAGATCATCGCGGAGGGACCGTCATCTCAAGAGCCGGAAAGGAACGCGTGTTCTTCGCCCAGTCATGAAGCACGCCGACCTCGGCGTCGGCGGTACCATGGCCCGTGAAGCTCCTGATAATCCCATCAATGCCGCCGCCAGGCTCGACTTTGGTTCCGCATGCCGCTCCGGCTCGTCTGACCCGAAAACCGATGGATGGACGACTGCAAGGACGGAGCGTACGGTGGAGCAACTCCTATAAGATCGCCTGATGATCGAGTGCCCTGGTTCCGCGGCTTCGGCAAGCAGGCTGTCGAGCCCGTCGTCATCCCCGGCTTCAAGCCGACTAGGTCGCTGTAGCCCGCAACCGCCAGGGACAGCACATGCCCGACCAGCCCGCCCCGCTTTCGGACACCTCCCTTGAGCTCCTGCTGAAGCAGACGCCCTGGGGGAGAGGAGGGGTGGCCCGGCTGATCAAGGGAGCGCCAGATCTGAACAAGCTGTGGGCCTTCTGGTCGGGGCTCACCGTGTATCGTCTGGTCGGCACCTATTTTCAGCACCGATACGACAAAGCACCGTTGGCGACTCAGGGAAGAACGTCTGGGAGCCTCACATCCGGGCGGTGAGCATGACGAAGCTGGACATCGTCGCGACCCCGGCCGACTACCCGTTCTGCTTGAGCTTGACGCAATGGCGCGAGCACTGCCAGCAGCTCTGGGGCGGCTTGATCGACAGCACCGACTATCGGCCACCGAGCGCTGCGGCTGGTACCATGAGGCTCGTTGCCAAGACCCTGTTCGGCACCTTTGTCGGCGTCCTTGTCGCCGTGTCGCTGCCTGAGGACCTCGCATTGGGAGCGATGGCCAGTGCGATCGCCAGGACCACTGCCCTGAGGGGTGTGGCCATCGCCAGTGCGAATGCCGTTGTGGAGCACGTCCTGCCGACCAACAACCCGCTGGATGACATCGCCAAGGCCAGAGCCTGGAACCGTTACCTGCTGGAGAACCGCCGGAGGAAGCTGCCGTGAACACAAAGGCGCGCAAGACCGTCCCGGTCGCTCCCCTCATACCGGCTTTCGTCTTCATCGGATTTCGGGTCGACGACCTGCTGCTGATGTCGTTCGGCGGCGTGCTCATGCTCTGCTGGTCGATCTTCGAGCTCTACAACCCGATCAACCGCCGTCGCACGCTGGCCGCTCTTTATGGCGTATAGGCTATGCCTGTCGCCCTGGCACTGGTTGCCGCAATCTGGATCGTGAGGGGACCACATTGATGCGGCAGGCTAAAGCTTGGATGGTAGGTGCGGTGCTTTGCCTCAGTGTGCCGATGAGCAGTCCCGCTAGAGCATCGTATGGGTTGATCGGTGCTGGCGTCAGTTCATGCGGGACATGGACAGCCGATCGGCGGGCAGGCCAAACGACAGGCTCGCCGCAGGATGAAGATTGGATACTTGGTTTTCTGCCGGGCGTCGGCTACGCGCATTATCAAGATAGTGACCCTCTGCGGGATTAGGCTCAGGACCTATCAAAGTGCTTGTGCAACCTGACGGTGCTTGATTTGGTGA
>CAXTOD010000174.1:0-6111 GCA_964245705.1 uncultured Acetobacteraceae bacterium | reverse complement strand
CCCGATCTCGTCGCGGCACAGGCGCCACGCTGCCTCCGGCGCGCCCGAATCTGCAAGGCTGCGCACCCGCTCGACCGCCTGCGCCTCACCGTCCGGATCCGGTTCCGGCGCCCGGGCCGGCGGCGAGGCCGGTTGCTGGCGGCGTGGCGCCGGAGGAGGCGGCCCTGGAGGGCGCGGGACGGGGTGCGCGACTGCCGGGAGCCCGTTGCGCATCCAGGCGACGGTGCCGTCCAGCGCCACCGGACGCAGCCCCGCCGGCTCGACCCCGCCTGCCTCGGCATGTCCCAGCAGCAGCCAGCCGTCCGGCGCCAGCGACGCCTCGAAGCGGCGCAGCAGCGACTGCACCCGGTCGGGATGGAAGTAGATCAGCACGTTGCGGCACAACAGCAGGTCATGCTGCGGCAGGGTCGAGGGGTCGGCCTCGATCAGTCCCAGCAGGTTCTGCCGCTCGAACCGCACCATGCGCTGGAACGCCGGACGCAGCCGCCACCGCGTCGCGTGCGGCCCCGGCACGGCAATGAAGTCGCGTCGCCGCTCCGCGTCCGGCAGCGAGCGCAGCGCCCAGTCGCCATACTCCGCCGTGCGGGCTGCCGACAGGGCCGCCTCGCTGATGTCGGTGCCGAGGATGGAGATCGACCAGTCCGGGAGACGTTCACCGAGCAGGCGGTGCAGCAGGATGCCGACCGAGTACGGTTCCGCACCGGTCGAGCAGCCGGCGCTCCAGATCCGCAGGGTGCGGCTGCCGGCACGGTGGCGGATCAGGGTCGGCAGGATCAACCGTTCCAGCGCCGCGAACTGCTCGGCGAAGCGGAAGAAGAAGGTCTCGCCGACGGTGATCTCGTCCTCGAGCGCCGACCACTCCGCATCCGACCCCGGACCGCCCTGCAGCAGGGCGAGATAGGCCTTGGCGTCGAGGCCGCGCATCGCCATGCGGCGCAGCACGCGCTCGCGCAGCAGCGGCTCCTTGTCCTCGTAGTAGTGATGCAGCGTGTGCCGGATCACCAGCGCCTTGATGGCGGCGAACGTGCCGGACGGATCAGCCGGCCGCATCATGCGCCACCGGCCCTTCGCGCTCCGGCTCCCCCCAGACGCCAGCGCGCGACCGCGCGGCCTCCGCGAGCGCGTTCAGGCGCGCCTGCTCGTCCTGTCGCAGGATCAGGCCCGGGTCCAGCAGCATCACCGGCTCGTCCTCCACCAGCACCCGGCGGCTGACGCAGCGATGCTGCCAGGGATCGGGCGCCATGTCGGCCGGCGCAGCAGCCGCCTCGGCGAAGCCGGTGGCGCGGTCCACCAGCAGCGTCACGCTGTCGAGCCGGAGCAGGTGGCAGTACAGCCCGTCCTCGTCCCGCGGAGCCGGGTCGGAGCGCAGGCCGAGCAGCCGGGCGAGATCCACGACCGGCAGCGTCGTCCTGCCGAACGAGAAGAAGCCGGCCACGGCGTCGGGCTGGCCCGGGCGGCGACGCAGCCGGGGCAACGGCAGGCACTCGCGCACGCACGCCGCCGGCAGGGCGAGGCGGTAGTCGCCAAGCATGAACACCAGGACCCGGTCGGCCATGGCGGGAGCAGACAGGGCTGAGGCCCCCGCGTCAACGCGGCGCTTGACGGCACAATCACGAGATGAGAACATTTCATGAACAGAAAGGAGCCGCCATGATCCCGCGTCCGAACTTCGTCGAGCTGCCGTCGCGCGACATCGACGCCGCGCGCTCGTTCTATGCCGCATCGTTCGGCTGGGAGCTGGTCGGCTACGGCCCGAGCTACGCCTGCACCCTGACCGGCGACGTCGATGTCGGGCTGCAGGCCGATCCCGAGGAGGTCACGCAGGCGCCGCTGCCGGTGATCCTGGTCGCCGACCTGGAGGACACCCAGGCCAGGGTGGAGGAGGCCGGCGGCCGCATCGTGCGCGCCATCTTCGCGTTCCCCGGCGGACGGCGGTTCCACTTCCTCGATCCCAACAACAACGAGGTGGCGGCGATGCAGGCGGACGCTTCCACCGAGGGCTGAGCCGGGATCCGCCAGGTTCGGTCGGTCCAGCGGCAGCAGGGCGGCTCGGCGGATCAGCGTCCCGGCGCTCAGCCTCGCGGGCTGGCAGGGCGCCGCTGCGCGCCACCAGCAGCCGCAACGCGGCTTGCGCGTCCGACACTGGCAGCGGCGTTGTGCCGGCGGGATCGCCGTCGGCCTGGGCATGACGTCCGGCCTCATCCAGCAGGACCACGTCGCCGGCGTGCCGGTACACCAGGCCCGGCACGCGGCCGAGCCGGTTGAGCGGCAGCAAGACACCCGCCTGGGGGCGGTGATCCCGTCGTGCTCGAACAGCATCACGGAAACGCCGGGCGTAGGTGCGGGCCGGGCTCCAGCAGGTCGGGGGCCGCCATACAGGCTGCCTTTGGCGACGATCACGCTGCCGCCCACCGCCGCCTCGCCGTCGATACGCAGGCGCACCGGCGCGAAGTCCTAGCGCGGCAGCTCGCGCAGCGTTTGCAGCACGTAGGCGCCCCCGGCCGAGCGCCCGATTCGCCGGCCGCAAGACCCGGTGCACCACGTGGGCGTCGAAGCCCATGCCGAGCATCTGCCCGAACAGACGGCTGCTCGAACGGTCGCGCGATCCCGGCCAGAGCGGCACGGTGCGGCCGCCGGCAAGCAACAGGCGGGGGCGGCCACATCGATCGGCAGCGACAGCTCGTGCGCCAGCACGTTGGCGGTGCCGGGCGGGATGATCCCGAGCGGCACGTCGGATCCGTCCAGGCCGGAGGCGATCCCGACGCCCGTGCCGTCGCCGCCGGCGGCGACCTCCTGGTCGATAGTCTGTTGTGCTGCTTCCCGCGCCAGGCTGGCGGCGTGTCCGGCGTGCCAGGTCTCGACCACCTCCAGCCGCATGCCGGCGCAACCAGCACGTCCAGCACCCGCCAAAGCCGGCCGGGCCGCCTGCGCCTGGCGGTCGGATAGATGACGAGCATGACGCACCACGGGGGGATGCGGCCGCGCCCGCGGATGACAATCCCGCTGCCGCGCCGATGCCCCTTGACGCCGCCGCCACGGCGGCGGCCGATGACCCATGCCTTTCGCCAACACATCCCGGGCCGCCTCGACCGGCTTCATCCTCGCCACCATCGCCCTCGACGCGCTGAGCTTCGCCATCGTGGTTCCGGTGGTGCCGGACCTGGTCATGCAGATCGGACACCTCCGTCACGCCGCCGCCTCGCTGTGGGTGGGCGCGATCTTCTCGGTGTTCGCGTTCATGCAGTTCCTGTGCGCGCCGATCCTGGGCGGCCTCAGCGACCGGTTCGGACGCCGCCCGGTGCTGCTGGCCTCGCTGAGCGCGCTGGGCGTGAACGCGTTGCTGTGGACGGTGGTGCCGAGCCTGTGGTGGCTGCTGGCATTGCGCGTGGTGGCGGGCGGTCTCGCCGGCAACGCCACCGCGGCCATGGCCTATATCGGCGACGTCACGCCACCCGACGGACGCGCCCGCGCGTTCGGGCTGGTGGGGGCGATGTTCGGCCTCGGCTTCGTGGTGGGCCCGGCGCTGGGCGGCTGGCTCGGCAGCGTGTGGATTCGGCTGCCGTTCCTGGCGGCGGCGGTGCTGATCGGGATCAACGTGCTCTACGGGCTGCTGGTGCTGCCGGAAAGCCTGCCGCCGGAGCGGCGCCGGCCGTTCTCCTGGCGCAGGGCCAACCCGGTGGGCACGCTGACCCTGTTCGGCGCGAGCGGCACCATGCGCCGGCTCGGGCTGGCCTGGAGCTGCGGCTGGCTGGCGCTGGGCGCGCAACAGAGCAGCTTCATCCTGGCCAACCAGATGCGCTTCGGCTGGACCACGGCGGAAAACGGGCTCGCCCTGGCGCTCGGCGGCATCGCCCAGGCGCTGGTGCAGGGCGTGCTGGCCGGCCCGGTAACGCGTAGGATCGGCGCGCGGCGGAGCGCCCTCACCGGCTACGGCTTCGCCGTCGCCGGCTACCTCGCCCTGGCGTCGGCCACCCGGAGCTGGGTCATGCTGCCGGCGATCCTGCTGCTGGCGGCCGGCGCCCTGATCAACCCGGCGATCCAGTCGGTGCTGTCGGTCGCCGCCGGTCCGCAGCGCCAGGGCGAGGCGCAGGGCGGCCTGGGCTCGCTGCAGGGGCTGAGCATGGTGGTCGGGCCGCTGACCACCGGGCTGGTGTTCGCGCTGGCGACCCGGCCCGGCAGCACGTTGCACTGGGCCGGCGCGCCGTTCGCGCTGGCCGCCGTAGTCTGCGTGGCGGGGCTGGCGGCGGTGCTGTCGCTGCCGCGGGAGGGCACGGCCGCCCGGATGGCTGAGGCGTCGGCCGAGGTGGCCGACTAGACTGCGTGTTGCCGCGCCGGCAGCAACGGGGTTAGCTGCAACCGTCGGCGGCACGCCGGATCGCCGCGCGCGTCGCCGGCACGAGGAGGAACCGCATGACCGGCACCATAGAGACCCGGAGCCGGCCCGACGCCTGGACCCGGCCGCGGGTCGACAGGTGGCGGACGCCCCTGCTGCTGGTGCGGCTTGGCCTGTGGAGCGTGCTGCACGCCCTGTTCTACTTCCTGCAGCAGCTGGCCGAGCTGCTGGCGCCGCTTCTGCTGGTGGTGGGCCTCGGCTGGTGGGCCCTACCCCGTGTGGTCGGCGCCGTCACCGCCGAAACCGCCAATACAGACAGCCAGGCGCACGACATCCTCGCCAGCATCGCCGGCACCGTCCCGTCCGGCATGCACCTGGCCGGCCACTGGATCACGCCGAGCAGCCTGATCGTCGACGGCCTGCTGCTGATGGCGCTCGCGGCGGTCGGCGCGACCCTGTCGGCGCTCGCCGCACGCGGGATGTGACGGCGGCCCTCACCAGCGCGGCGGCCGCGGCAGCAGCCGGTAGAGCCGGAGGCTCGGCGGCCAGCGATGCGCGATCGCAACGCGCCAATGCCAGAAGGCGAACAGGGCACCGGCAATGACCGCGAGGCTCAGGATCCACAGCCCCAGCAGCAGCGCGTCCTCGCGTCGCAGGCCACGCAGGGCGGCAAGCCGGATCGGCGGCCTGCGCACGGCTGGCACGGACAGCGCCTCGCGCGCTTCCGGCTCCCCAACGCCACCGCCGAACGCTGGAACCTCTGTCGCCGCGTGTGCCGGCCCAGCCGGTCCGGCGTCGGGCGCCCGGACACCCTCCGGCGCCGGCGGCAGCTCGCGCCACTCGGTGCCGCATTTGGCGCAGCGCAGCCGACGCGGGCGGGCGAGGGTCTCGATCTCGTATGCGGTGGCACAGGACGGGCAGAGAACGTGCATGGGCGCCGGCACCGACTCCATCTCAGAACCGCCAGCCTGCCACCGAATCCTGTAGAACCGCTAAATGCCCATCCCGCTCCGCCCGTCCGCCCCGGCATGATCCAGCTGCAGCAGGTCGGCCTGCGCTACGGCGGCAAGGGCGGACAGGTCGAGGTGCTGCGCGACGTCGATGCCGTCATCCCGGCCGGCGCGTTCCGCTGGGTGCTGGGCGCGTCCGGCGCCGGCAAGTCCAGCCTGCTGCGCCTGCTGAACCTCGGCGTCCGGCCGAGTGCCGGACGGATGGACCTGTTCGGGGTTCCGGTGGCACGGGCACGGCGGGCGGCGCTGGCCAGGCTGCGCCGGCGCACCGGCACCGTGTACCAGGAGCTGCGCCTGCTGCCGGAGCTCACCGCCTTCGACAACGTGGCGCTCCGCCTGCGCCTGGACGGGCTTGCCGAGGACAAGGTGGAGGCCGAGGTGACGGAAATGTTGCGCTGGGTCGGGCTCGGCCGGAAGCTGCACGTCCGGCCGACCGCCCTGTCCGGCGGCGAGCAGCAGCGTGTGGCGGTGGCGCGCGCGGTGGTGCACCGCCCGCCGCTGCTGCTTGCGGACGAGCCGACCGGGGCGCTGGACGAGGCGCAGGGCGAACGGCTGATGCAGCTGTTCCTTGAGCTCAACGAGATGGGCTCCACCGTGCTGGTCGCGACCCACAACGAGGCGCTGGTGCGTCGCCATCCCAACCCGGCGCTCCGGCTCAAGCGTGGCCGGCTGGTGGAGCATGGCTAGGCATCCCGGCCGCGGCCGTCCCGACGGGCTCGGGCTGCGCCGGGCGATCCCGGACCGGCTGCTGCCCGAGCCCGTCGGGAC
>CAXTOD010000173.1:0-6131 GCA_964245705.1 uncultured Acetobacteraceae bacterium | reverse complement strand
CAATCCTGGCGTGAGAACGGCCGGTGGTGGGCGCTGCCGAGGCTGTCGAGCGCGCCCGGGTTGGTGGTGACCTGCGCCGAGGCCGGCGCGATGCCCGCACCCAGCGCCCCGACCAGAAGCAAGCCGGCGGGCGGCAGGGCAGGCACGGGACGAGGGATGCGCATCGCGCCGGACCGTAGACGACCCGCGCCGGCCGCTCAACCGCGCGTGAGGAAGCCGGAGCCGCCGCTCAGGAGGTTGCCGACGCCCCGGTGCCGGACAACCCGGCCAGCACGATCTCGCGCAGCTTCGGATGCAGGTAGGTGTTGCCGGCGACCACGTTGCAGTCGGCATCCATCGCCTGGGTCTCGGCGTTCTGCGGGTCGGTGACGTAGCCGCCGGCCTCGCGCACGATCAGGATCCCCGCAGCACAATCCCACGGCTTCAGCCCAAGCTCCCAGAACCCTTCGGTGCGTCCGGCCGCGACCCAGCACAGGTCGAGCGAGGCCGAGCCGAACCGGCGTATGCCCGCGACCTGCGGCATCAGCCCGCCCAGCATGCGGGCGAACGGCAGGCGTCGTGAGGCCGGGCTGACCGCGAACGGGATGCCGGTGGAGAACAGCGAGTCCACCATCTCGCGACGCGCCGACACGCGGAGCCGCCGCTCGTTCAGGAACGCGCCCGCACCCTTCTCGCCCCAGAACATCTCGTTGCCGGCCGGGTTGTACACCACCCCCGCCGCAAGCTCCGCGCTGCCGTCCGGCAGGCGCTTCTGCAGCGCGATGCTGATCGCCCAGTGCGGGATGCCGTGCAGGAAGTTGGTGGTGCCGTCCAGCGGGTCCACCACCCAGCGCCAGGCCCAGTTCTCCGAGCCGCTGGCGCCGCCCTCCTCCATCAGGAAGGCGTAGCCGGGACGGGCGCGTTGGAGCTCCTCGCGGATGATGGCCTCGGCGCGCAGGTCCGCCTGGCTGACGAAGTCGCCCGGCCCCTTGATGCTGACCTGCAGCTGCTCGACCTCGCTGAAGTCGCGCAGCAGGCGCTTGGCGGCCTTCTGGGCGGCGTTCTGCATCACCGTCATGATCGGGGAAAGGCGCTGCGGCACAGGAGGCTACCCCTTCGCGCGTTCCACGTAGCTCGCGTCGTCGGTGCGCACCACGATGCGCTCGCCGGCCTCGATGAACGGCGGCACCATGGTCTTGACCCCGTTGCTCAGCTTGGCCGGCTTGTAGGAGGAGGACGCCGTCTGCCCCTTCACCACCGGGTCCGCTTCCACGATCTCCAGCGTCACGTGCGGCGGCAGCTCCATGCCGACCGGGTCGCCCTCCACCAGCTTGACGTTCACCGTCATGTTGTCCTGAAGAAAGGCCGCACCCTCGCCCAGGATGTCGGCCGGGATCATCGCCTGCTCGTAGGTTTCCGGGTCCATCAGCACCAGGTTGGTGCCGTCGGTGTAGGAGTAGGTGTACTCCTTGTCCTCGGTCATCAGCCGCTCGACGGTGTCGGCGGTGCGCCAGCGCTCGTTGGTCTTGTTGCCGGTCTTGAGGTCGCGCATCTCGACCTGGATGAAAGCGCCGCCCTTGCCCGGGGTGATGATCTGCTGCTTCAGCACGGTCCAGCGGCGGTTGTCGTGCTCGATCACCTGGCCGGCACGGATCAGGTTGGCCTGCTGCTTCATGAAACGCGCCCTGGGCTCGGAGGAAGGACGGGCTTCTAGCCCTCCCAGGGCCCCGTCGCAAGAACGTGGGACGCACCCCCCGGGTCGCGCACCGAGCCGTTATCGGCCGCAAGGTAGTCCGGGCCGATCGGCACCTTGCCGTGGCCGCCGGGGATGTCGAGCACGTAGGTCGGCCAGGCGAGGCCGGTGACGCGGCCGCGCAGGGCCGCCAGCAGCCGCCTGCCCTCCGCGATCGGCACGTGGAACCGCGCGGTGCCCGGGGCCGGGTCGAGCTGGTGCAGGTAGTACGGCTTCACCCTGGCCTGCACCATGGCGCGGAACAGCGCTTCCAGCGCGTCCTCGCTGTCGTTGACCCCGCGCAGCAGCACCGACTGGCCCAGCACCGGCACCGCACGCGTCTGCACCCGGCGCAGCGCCGCCCGCGCCGTCGCGGTCAGCTCGCGGGCGTGGTTGGCGTGCAGCACCAGCCACATCGCCTTGTCGCTGTCGAGCGTGTCGGCCAGCGCCTCGGTCAGCCGCTCCGGATCGGCCACCGGCACGCGGGAATGCAGGCGGATCGTGTGCACGTGCGCCATCGCCTCCAGCGCGCGCAGGATGCGGCCGAGCCGGCGCGGCGACAGCATCAGCGGGTCGCCGCCGGTCAGGATCACCTCGCCGACCGCCGGATGGCGGCCGAGCCAGTCCAGCGCCCGCTCCAGCGCCGCCTCGTCCAGCAGCCCGCCGCCGGGCCCGACATGCTCGCGCCGGAAGCAGAACCGGCAGTACACCGGGCACACGAGCAGCGGCTTGAGCAGCGCACGGTCCGGATAGCGGTGTACGATCCCCGGCACCGGCGAGAACCGGTCGTCGCCGATCGGGTCCGACAGCTCGTGCGGCGCCGCCAGCAGCTCGGACGGGCGCGGCACCACCTGCAGCCCGATCGGGTCGTCCGGCGAGCCCACCAGCGCCCGGAACGCCGGCGGGATCGCGGTGGCATACCGTGCGGCCACAGCCTCCAGCGACTCGCGGTCGCGCCCGTCGGCGAGGCCGGCGTCGATCAAGGCGGCGGTGGTTCTGATCGACGCGTCCATGGCGGGGCTGTACTGCCGGCAGGCCGTTCCCCGCAACCGGACCCTTCCTCATGAACGCCGTTCACGCTCCCGACCGCCTGCCCGGCCTTGCCGACCGCCTGCCGCTGCTGCGCCGGCGCGGACAGGTGGTGCGCGGCGTGCGCGCCTTCTTCGACACCCGCGGCTACCTGGAGGTGGACACGCCCTGCCTGGTGCCGACCCCGGGCGAGGAGGTGCATCTCCGCCCGTTCCGCACGCTCCTGGAGCGGCCGGAAGGCCGCACCGAGCCGCTGTGGCTGCACACCAGCCCGGAATTCGCGATGAAGCGCATCGTGGCGGCGACCGGGCTGCCGGTGTTCCAGCTGGCCCGGGTGTGGCGCAACGGCGAGGACGGCGCGACCCACGCCCCGGAGTTCACCATGCTGGAATGGTACCGCCCTGGCGCCGATCTTGGCTCCCTCATGGACGAGACCGAATGCCTGCTGCAGCGCCTGCTGCCGCCGACGGTGCACTGGAACGGGGTCCAGGTCCGGCTCGACGGCCGGTTCGAGCGGCTGACGGTGGCGGACGCGTTCCGCCGCCATGCCGGCGCGGACGTGCTGGCCACCCAGGACGACGCGGCGGCGCTGGCGCGGCAGGCGGGGACGGCGCTGCGCCATGGTGAAACCTGGGAGGACCTGTTCTTCCGCCTGCTGCTCGAACGGGTGGAGCCCCTGATCGGCCGAGACCGCCCGACCTTTCTCACCCACTGGCCGGCGGCGCAGGCGGCTCTGGCCCGGCGCGATCCGGCCGACGACC
Organism: uncultured Acetobacteraceae bacterium; assembly: GCA_964245705.1. GTDB lineage: Bacteria > Pseudomonadota > Alphaproteobacteria > Acetobacterales > Acetobacteraceae > Lichenicola. The sequence continues at coordinate 2,630 of CAXTOD010000173.1, read as the reverse complement.
GGGTGGCGCTCCGGTTCGAGCTCTACGCCGCCGGGCTGGAGCTCGCCAACGCGTTCGAGGAGCTGACCGACCCGGTCGAGCAGCGCGAACGCTTCCTCGCCGACCGCGCCCGGCGGGCAGCGCTGCCCCGACATGACCCCGGAACCGACTGGCCGATGGACGAGGCGCTGCTCGCGGCCCTGCACCACCTGCCGCCCTGCGCCGGGATCGCGCTCGGCCTTGACCGCCTGGTGATGCTGGCGACCGGCGCCGGCCGGATCGGCGCGGTGCAGTGGCGGCCGTGACCGGAGCTCTACTCGCGGATGGACAACGAGGCGCCACATTTTGGTAACGTGATGTAGCGGGTCGTTTCCTGTTGCGGCCCGGACGCCACATCCTGCACCGGTTCAACGTTCTCTTCCCTGGATCCTCATCCCATGACGCCGCAGAGACTGTTTCCGCTGGCTGCCGCCCTGATCGCCCCCCTGGTCGCCCTGTCCGCCTGCGCCGTGCCGAGCCCTGCGCAGCGCAAGGTGCTGGATTCGATGATCGGCCGGACCGAACCGGAGCTGGTGCGCGCGTTCGGCGTGCCGAGCCGGACTTTCAGCACCGAGGGCCACACCTTTCTGGCCTATGTCGAGAACGACTCGAGCTACTCGCCCGGCTTCGGCGGCTTCTACGGCGGCGGGTTCGGCTACGGCGGCTATGGCGGGTTCGGCGGCGGCTTCGGCGGCTTCGGCCCGGGGTTCGGCTATGGCGACTTCGGTGGGTTCGGCGGCTTCGGCGGTGTCCCGCCGACCTTCTACATCAGCAGCTGTGCCACCACCTTCGAGATCACCAATGCCCGCGTCGCCTCCTGGACCGTGCGCGGCGACGGCTGCTGATCCCGCGGGCGTCAACGGTCGTTGCTTGCGCGGCTTGTTTCCAGCGCTTATCGAAGCCTGAACCGTCGCGCGGGCTCGGCGCGTCGGCAGCGGGGAAACGGGTGATGCGTGTGAACAGGTCGGCTTTGGCCCTGGCGCTGGTCGCGACCTCCGGGCTGTCCCTCGGCGGCTGCGAAAGCACCGCACGACAGGACCCGCTGTTCGTGCGCAACAGCACCGACGCGCTGGTGTTCGGCGACGTCGCCTTCTTCCGCGACCGGCCGATCAACGAAAGCCTGCGCAGCGCGCTTGAGCTCGTCGACTACACCGCGGCCCTCGACCGCGCCGGCCTGCTGATCCTGCTGCAGCAGCCGGGACCGTTCACCGTGTTCGCGATCCCGAACCAGCCGCTCGAGGCCGCGCAGGCCGCCTATGGCGGCCGCCTGCTCGACCCGTCGCGGATCCCGTCGCTGCGCCGGGAGCTCGGCTACACCATTGTGCCCGGAAGCTACACCGATCCGGTCCTGCGCGGCATGATCGCCAAGGCGCGCGGCCCGGTCGGCCTGCGCAGCATCTATGGCGACGTGCTGACGGTCTCGGTCGAGCCTGCCACCGGCCAGCTGCTGCTCAGCAACCCGCAGGGCCAGACCAACCGCATCTGGCTGTCGAACATGCCGCAGTCGAACGGGGTGCTCTACGCCACCCAGTCGATGCTGAGCCCGGGGATGCCGGCCACCGCCATCCGCTAGAGCATCATCCGACCGAACCGGCTCGGTCGGTCGGATGAAGATGCTCGACAGAACAACGAGCTGGAGCATCATCCGTGAGCCGATGCGAACGGATCATGCTCTAGCCGGCGATGGCGTGGTTCATCGCCCGCACCCCGGCGCCGGGGCCGCCGGAATGGCTCCAGACCGCGCTCACCACGGCCAGGAAGTCGGCGCCGGCCTCCACCAGCGGGCGGCAGTTCTCCGGCGTGATGCCGCCGACCGCCACCACCGGCAGCTCCATCATCTCCGACCACCAGCGCAGCAGCTCCGGATCGGCGCGAACCTCCGTCGCCTTGGTGGGCGAGGGAAAGAAGGCGCCGTAGGCGACGTAGTCGGCGCCGAGTTCGCCGGCCACCATGGCGGCATCGCGGCTGTCGTAGCAGGACACGCCGAGCTGCAGCTCGCCCAGCACCTTGCGCGCCCGGGTGACGTCCATGTCGTCGGCGCCGACATGGGCGCCGTCGCAGCCGGAGCGCACGGCGAGGTCCGGCCGGTCGTTGAGCAGGAAGGCGACGTCGCGCGCCTGAGCCACCGGGCGGAGCAGGTCCACCGCCTGCAGGATCTCGTCGTCCGACACGTGCTTCAGCCGCAGCTGCACCGCGCCCACGTCGCCGGCGTCCAGCGCCTCGGCGAGCAGCGGGATGAAGTCCTGCGGCACCAGCGCCGGCGGCGTCACCAGGTAGAGACGGCAGCGTTCCGGCATCAGAGCCGCCCGGTCAGGCCCGGAACGCGGCGGTGCGGCGGCCGCGGGAAGAACTGCCGGGGTGCGTCGTGATCGGCATCGAACCATCCTGGACGGCGGAACCCGGCCATCGGATCTAGCCGACCCGGTGCGGCTTGTCATCCACCGGCACCGCCTGCCGTGCCGCGCAGCCACGAGTCGAGCCTGCGCCCGGCGTTCGGCTCGGCGAGGTCCAGCGCCGGAGGACGCGATGGGAGGACGGTCGCGCCCAGGGTCGCCGCGCGCTCCAGCACCGCGGCGCGCTGCGGGCAACGGAGCGACAGGATCAGGCCGCGC
>CAXTOD010000172.1:0-6170 GCA_964245705.1 uncultured Acetobacteraceae bacterium | reverse complement strand
GGCGGGTGGCGGCGCAGAACGCGGCGGCGAACGGGCTCGGGCGCCGGTTGGCCTGCCGGCACGGCAACGGGTGGCGCACGCCGGCGGTGCGGCGCGGCGGGCCGTGGGACCTGGTGTTCGCCAACATCCTGGCGCGTCCGCTGTGCCGGATGGCGCGCGACCTGGGTCGGAACCTGACGCCGGGTGGCACCGCCATCCTGGCCGGGCTGCTCGACGGCCAGGTCCGCATGGTGCTGGCCGCGCACCGGCGGCAGGGCCTGGTGCTGGAACGGCGGCTGCTCGAAGGGGACTGGGCGACGCTGGTGCTGCGCCAACCGGAGCGGTCGTGAGCGGCCTTATCCGGGACGCGGGCCCGGACGACCTTCCACGGATCCTGGAGATTACCAACCACGCGATCCTGACCGGGACCGCGCTGTGGACCATCACGCCGGCGACGCTGGACACGCGCGGCGCGTGGATGGCGGAGCGCCGGGCGTCGGGCCATCCGGTGCTGGTGGTGGTCGAGGAGGGCGCGGTGCAGGGCTTCGGCTCCTATGGGGCGTTCCGGCCGCATGACGGGTATCGGCACACCGTGGAGCATTCGCTCTACGTCGATCCGGCGGCGCAGCGGCGCGGGCATGGGAGGGCGATGCTGTCCGCGCTGGTCGCGCACGCGACGGAAGCCGGGCTGCATGCGATGGTCGGCGGCATTGCCGCCGACAACGCCGCCTCCATCGCCCTGCACGAGCGGTTTGGCTTCACTGCCGCGGCACGGCTGCCCGAGGTCGGCGCCAAGTTCGGCCGCTGGCTTGACCTCGTGTTCATGCACCGGCTGCTCGGCTCCGCCGCGCCGGCGCCGCCGGATCGTCCTGGAGAAGCCGCATGACGGAGACCGACCGCACCGCCGCCGCCGACCGGCTGGCCGCCCTCAGGACGGTGCTGGAAACGGACGGGCTTGACGGCTTCATCCTGCCGCGCGGCGACGAGCACCTGGGCGAGTACGTGGCGCCCTATGCCGAGCGCCTGGCCTGGCTGACCGGCTTCACCGGCAGCGCCGGCACCGTGATCGTGCTGGCGGAAGACGCAGCCGTGTTTTCCGACGGACGCTACGTGCTGCAGCTCGACGCGCAGGTGGACGGCACGTGCTATCGCCGCCTCCACCTCACGCGCGACCCGCCGGAAGCCTGGCTGGCGGCGGCGGCGCGGCGTCCGGAACGCGACGCCCGGATCGGCTACGACCCGTGGCTGCTGAGCGAGGACGCGGTCGCGCGCTACCGCAAGCCCGGGCTGGAGCTGGTGCCGACCGCGCGCAACCCGGTGGACGCGATCTGGACGGACCGGCCGGCGCCGCCCGCAGCGCCGGCGGTGCCGCATGCGCTGGAGTTCGCCGGCCGCAGCGCGGAGGAGAAGCGCGGGGAGATCGCGGCAGTGCTGCGCGAGGCGGGCGAGGACGCGGTTGTGCTGGGCGATCCGGCGTCGGTCGCCTGGCTGTTCAACCTGCGCGGCGGCGACCTCGACTTCACCCCGTTCGCGCTGGGCTTCGCGCTGCTGGACGCCGACGAGCGCGCGACCCTGTTCATGGCGCCGGACAAGGTGTCGGCGGAGCTGCGGGCCTGGCTCGGCAACGCGGTGCGGGTCGAGCCGCCGGAGGCGCTCGGCACGGCGCTGGCCGGGCTGTCGGGGCGCAAGGTGCGGCTCGATCCGGCCGGCACCGCGTCGTGGTTCGCGCAGACCCTGCGGGCCGCCGGCGCCGTGGTGTCCCCTGCCCCGGATCCGTGCCTGCTGCCCAAGGCGCGCAAGAACCAAGTGGAGCAGGACGGTGCCCGCGACGCGCATCGGCGGGACGGGGTGGCCGTCTGCCGGTTCCTGCACTGGCTGTCCGGACACGGCGTCGGGCGGAGCGAGACGGAGCTGGCCGAGCAGCTCGACGGGTTCCGGCGCGAGGCGCCCGGCTATGTCGGCGAAAGCTTCCCGGCGATCTCCGGCACCGGCCCGAACGGCGCCATCATCCATTACCGGGCGGCGCCCGAGACGGCGCGTCGGCTGCAGCCGGACGAGGTGTACCTGATCGACAGCGGCGGCCAATACCGGTCCGGCACCACCGACGTCACCCGCACCGTCTGGAGCGGCCCCGGGGTGGCGCCCGTCGCCGTGCGCGACCACGCCACGCGGGTGCTGCAGGGACACGTCGCCCTGGCCCGGGCGCGCTTTCCCGCCGGCGTGCATGGCGGGCGGCTCGACGCGCTGGCGCGGACGCCGTTGTGGCAGGCCGGGCTGGACTACGACCACGGCACCGGGCATGGCGTCGGCAGCTTCCTGTCGGTGCACGAGGGGCCGTGCGGGATCGCGCCCACCGCGCGGCCGATCCCGATCGAGGCGGGGATGATCCTGTCGGACGAGCCGGGCTACTACCTGCCGGGCGCCTACGGCATCCGGCTGGAGAACCTGCTGCTGGTGCATGCGGTGGAGGCCGAGGGAAGCGCGCGCTTCCTTGGGTTCGAGGTTCTGACCCTGGCGCCGTTCGACCGGGCGCTGATCGACCCCGCCCTGCTGTCGCCGGTCGAGCATGACTGGATCGACGGCTACCACCGGCGCGTGCTGGCGGAGATCGGGCCGGCACTGCCGGAACCCGCCCGCATTTGGCTCGACGCCGCCTGCGCGCCGCTCAGGTCCTGAAAGGGAACACGTCCATGTCGAACACGCGGACCGTCGGGGACGCCATCCCCGCCACCCTCATCCCCGGCGACGGCATCGGCCCGGAGCTCGCGGAGGTGGTGGTCGAGGTGCTGGAGGCGCTGGGCGCGCCATTCAGGTGGGACCGCCAGCTGGCCGGCATGGCGGCGGTGGCCGACAGCGGCGACCCGCTGCCGCTGGCGACGCTGGACAGCATCCGGCGCACCGGGCTTGCCTTGAAGGGACCGCTGACCACGCCGGTCGGCGGCGGGTTCAAGTCGATCAACGTCACGCTGCGGCAGGAATTCGAGCTGTTCGCCAACCTGCGGCCGGCGCGGACGCTGATTGGGGGCGGCCGATTCGAGAACATCGACATCGTGCTGGTGCGCGAGAACCTGGAAGGGTTCTACGCGGCGATGGAGCACTACATGCCGATCGGGCACGACCCGAAGGCGATCGCCATGTCGACCGGGTTCAACACGCGCGCGGAATGCCGGCGCATCGTCGAATACGCGTTCGACTACGCGGTGAAGAACAAGCGCCGCCGGGTGACGGTGGTGCACAAGGCGAACATCCTAAAGGCGCTGACGGGCTTGTTCCTGGAGGAGGGCCGCAAGGTCGCGAAGGAGTACGAGGGCCGGGTCGAGATGAACGACCGCATCGTCGATGCCTGCGCGATGCAGCTGGTGCTCGATCCGTGGCAGTACGACGTGATCGTCACCACCAACCTGTTCGGCGACATCCTGTCGGACCTGATCGCCGGCCTGGTCGGCGGGCTCGGCATGGCGCCGGGAGCCAACATCGGCACCGACGCCGCGATCTTCGAGGCGGTGCACGGCTCGGCGCCGGACATCGCCGGCAAGGGGATCGCGAACCCGCTGGCCATGCTGCTGTCGACCGGGCTGATGCTCCGGCATGTCGGGCGCCTCGACCTGGCGGAGCGGCTGACGGTCGGGATCGACGCGACGCTGGCGGCGGGCGTACGGACGCGCGACCTGGGCGGCGCGGCGGGCACGCGCGAGCTGACCGACGCGCTGCTGCACCACCTGCGGTGACGGGCGTGGCCGGCGCCGCTCCCGCGCCTGCTTCCGGCGACCTTCGCGACGAGATCATGCGACAGGTGACCGTCCGCGGCACGGACCGGTCGATCTGTCCCAGCGAGGTGGCACGGGCTTGTGGCGGCGACGGGTGGCGGAGGCTGATGGGGCCGGTCCGAATGGCCGCCCGCGGCCTAGCGCGGGACGGGCTGATCGAGGTGCTCCGCAAGGGCAGGCCGGTCGATCCGGACGCGATGAAGGGCGTGATCCGGCTGCGGCTGGCCGGAACCGGTTCAGCGCCCGCGGATGAAGCCGGTCAGGGCGGCGAGCAGCAGGGCACTGCGCGGGGTCACCAGCAGGTCGTCGCCGTGCCGGAGCTCGGTGGTCAGGATGCACACCGACGAGCTGCTGAGCAGCAGGGCGCCGAGGCGCTGGGTGGAGTGGGTCGCCAGCAGGACCGCGCCGAGCAGCTCGGCGGTGCCGATGATCTGCATGTCGGACCTGCTCCAGCCCCAGGAGCGGAACAGGTTCGCCTCGGGCTCGACCGCGACCAGCTTGGCGACGCCGGCGGAAGCGAAGGCGAGGCTGACCAGCGTGTGCCAGGTCGAGGGCGCAGTGCGCCGGCGGTCGATCGAGGGCATGGGAACTCCATCAGCGGTCTGGGCAGCGATCCGGCGCCGGCGTCGGTGGACGGGTCGGCTGATGCCGGCGTGCCGTTTCGGGTTGAACCGCAGGGGGCGGATGGAGTTGCCCCCGGTGCGGATCCCGCCCCGACGGAGCCCTGATGGACCACGCCCTGAACGTCGTGCTCGGCCTGCTGGTGCAGCTGTTCGACCTCGTGGTGGCGGCGATCGCCTTTATCGAAGGGGGTGCCCGCCACCTCCTGTCGCAGGTGGGCATCACCGGCCCGCTGCAGAGCGCGCTGCTGATCGTGCTGGCGGTGCTGCTGGTGGTGGCGGCGCTGCGGCTGTTCGGGCGGGTGTTCGCGGTGCTGCTGCTGATCGTGCTGGTGCTGCTGCTGCTGCACGGGCTGGTCGCCGGGCCGCCGCCGGTGAACGCGTGAACGTCTTTCACGGCGGACGAGACCGCTGAAACGCGAAAAACCGCCGCCGGCCCGTTCGGGTCGGCGGCGGTTCGGGTCGGCTCGGATGCGGACAGCGATCAGGGATCGGCTTTCGGCGGCCCCGTCAGCAGGACGGTGTCGCTGAAGTCCCTCGGCAGCGGGGTGTTCTCCCGGTGGTGCAGGCAGTCGTGTATGAGTCGGCCGCAGATGCTGTCCGGGTCGGTCGGGCTCACGTCGATCCCGGTGTAATGCACGGATTTGACGCGGCCGCGGTCGAACCGGATCGCCGCGTGGCAGATCCCCGGCCGGCCCAGCTTCAGCTCGTAGATGCCGAACGCGACGTCGATGTCGGTGCCGGTCTGCACGTAGTCCCACTGCATGACCGACTGCTGCGCGCTGATGTACTGCTTCTCCGCCGGCACGCCCATGCAGGCGATGATGTCCGGCTCGGCGGCGCCGACCAGCTTCGTGCGCGCTTGGTAGGCTTCCAGCGTGCCGCAGCCGCCCAGCGCCAGAAGGGCCAGGGCCGTGGCGGGTGGAACGAGCTTCACGTTGCCCTCGCCGCCCGCAGCTCGTCCGCCATCGCGAACAGGTTTTCGCGCATCGGGCTGGTGCCGTTCACCTCGAGCCAGTCGCGCGACAGCAGCCCGTAGGCCTCGTCGCAGAAGGCGTCCAGGAAGCCCCAGTCCATCCGCTTGCGCTCGGCCCAGGTGTTCAGCCACAGGCCCTCGGCGTCGTAGCCGTGCACGAACACCGCGTGGCCGCCGGCGACCTTGAAGCGCTGCTTCGGCGCCGCCCAGACCGCACCCTCCGACACCGCGTAGTCCGGCAGGCTCAGACCGATGTAGAGGCCGCCCAGCATGGCGATCGCGCGTCGCACGCCGTCGTGGTTCTTGGGCTCGACGGCGCCGTAGCCGGTCAGCACGTCCGGCGCCTGCCGGCCGACGGCGTAGCCGGTCTCACACCAGCGGTTCAGCACGTCGAGCTCGACCGCGCCCTGGTCGGTCGCCGGACGGGCCGGGTCGTAGCCGTTCGCCTCGTAGATCCCGACCACCTCCTCGTCGGTCAGCTCGATCTCGCCGCCGCGGGCTGCGGTCAGCACCCGGATCGCGCTGGCTACGCTGACCGCGGTGCAGTCGCCGAGGCCGGGGAGGGTCTGGCCGTGGTTGCTGAGCTGGTCGCCGTTGCGCCACAGCGGCCAGGAGTTGAAATGCGCGCCGTAGTCGCAGGCGGCCGGCGGGTCGGGCAGGTGCGTCGACAGCACCGAGGCAAGGCGCGGCGTGCGCGGGTCGAAGGCGGCCGGCTTCTTGCCGAGGCAGCGTGCAAGCATGGGGATTCTCGCAAGGATCAGGAAAGGGGGGCGGCAATCATGCCGGTCATGCCGGGGTCCGGCAGGCGCGCACCGCGCGCGCCACGCC
>CAXTOD010000171.1:0-6193 GCA_964245705.1 uncultured Acetobacteraceae bacterium | reverse complement strand
ATGAAAGGCTTCGCCCTTCAAACCCGTTCCTGAAGTATAGGGGTCTGGGGCCTCCGGCCCCAGCGGGTCCAGGGCGGAGCCCTGGCCTTGCCTTCCGCCCAGGAGGATCGCATGCCGACCTTGTTCGACAAGATCTGGGACGCGCACGTCGTGGACCGGCTCGATGACGGCACGGCGATCCTCTACATCGACCGCCACCTGATCCACGAGGTGACCAGCCCGCAGGCGTTCGAGGGGCTGCGCGCCGCCGGGCGCCGCCTGCGCCGGCCGGACGCCACCGTCGCGGTGGTGGACCACAACGTGCCCACCAGCGACCGCTCGGTGCCGATCGCCGAGCCGCAAAGCCGGCTGCAGGTCGAGACGCTGGAGCGCAACGTGGCCGAGTTCGGGGTGCCGTACTTCCCGCTCGCCTCGCGCGAGCAGGGCATCGTGCACATCATCGGCCCGGAACAGGGGCTGTCGCTGCCGGGCATGACCATCGTGTGCGGCGACAGCCACACCTCCACCCACGGCGCACTCGGCGCGCTCGCCTTCGGCATCGGCACCTCCGAGGTCGAGCACGTGATGGCGACGCAGACCCTGCTGCAGAAGCCGGCGAAGAACATGAAGGTGTCGGTGGAGGGAACGCTGGCGCCCGGCGTGTCGCCCAAGGACGTGATGCTGGCGATCATCGGCCGGATCGGCACCGCGGGCGGCACCGGGCACGTGATCGAGTTCGCGGGCTCGGCGATCCGCGGCCTCGACATGGCCGGGCGCATGACGATCTGCAACATGTCGATCGAGGCCGGCGCGCGGGCCGGGCTGATCGCGCCGGACGACACCACCTTCGCCTATGTCGAGGGTCGGCCGTTCGCGCCGAAGGGCGAGGCGTTCGCGCAGGCCGTCAGCTATTGGCGCACCCTGGCGTCGGACCCGGACGCCCATTACGACATCGTGGTCGAGCTGGATGCTGCCGCCATCACCCCGCTGGTGACCTGGGGCACCAGCCCGGAGGACGTGGTGCCGATCACCGGCACCGTGCCCGACCCCGCCGGCGCCGCCGACGAGGCCCGGCGGGCGCAGATGCAGCGCATGCTGGACTACATGGGGCTGACCCCGGGGCAGAAGCTGTCCGAGGTGCCGGTCGACGCGGTGTTCATCGGCTCCTGCACCAACGGCCGGATCGAGGACATGCGGGCGGCGGCGCAGGTGGCCGCCGGACGGCACGTGGCGCCCGGGGTGCGCGCCATGGTGGTGCCGGGGTCCGGGCTGGTGAAGTGGCAGGCGGAGCAGGAAGGGCTCGACCGGGTGTTCCTGGACGCGGGCTTCGAGTGGCGCGAGGCCGGGTGCTCGATGTGCCTGGGCATGAACCCGGACAAGCTGACGCCGGGGCAGCGCTGCGCGTCCACCTCCAACCGCAACTTCGAGGGGCGGCAGGGTCCCGGCGGACGGACGCACCTGCTGTCGCCGGCGATGGCGGCGGCGGCGGCGGTGACCGGGCGGCTGACGGATGTCCGGGAGCTGGTCGGGCAGGAGCTGGTGGGGCGGGAGCTGGCGTGATGGAACCGTTCACCGTGCTGACCGCGGTCGCGGCACCGCTGCCGGAAGCCAACATCGACACCGACAAGATCATCCCGTCGCGGTTCCTCAAGACGATCCAGCGCTCCGGCCTGGGCAGGAACGCGTTCGACTCGATGCGCTACGAGGCGGACGGCTCGGAGAAGCCCGGCTTCGTGCTGAACCGCGAACCGTACCGGGGGGCGCAGATCCTGGTCACCTACGAGAACTTCGGCTGCGGCTCGTCACGCGAGCACGCGCCGTGGGCGCTGCTGGATTTCGGCATACGCTGCGTGATCGCGCCGTCGTTCGCCGACATCTTCCACAACAACTGCTTCAAGAACGGCATCCTGCCGATCCGGCTGCCGCGCGAGGTGTGCGACCTGCTGATGCAGGACGCGGCCGGCGGCGCCAACAGCCGGCTGACGGTGGACCTGCGTCGGCAGGTGGTGGTGCGCCCGGACGGACAGGAGGTGGCGTTCGCGGTCGACCCGCTGCGCCGGCACCTGCTGCTCGAGGGGCTGGACGACATCGGCCAGACCCTGCAGCACGAGGGGGCGATCACCCGGTTCGAGCAGGACCGGCTGCGGTCCCGGCCCTGGACGGGCGGCATAACCGTTGCCTGATCGCATCAGCCCACAGGACGCGACCCGAGTATGGTGCTGAACAAGAAGCTGCTGGTGCTGCCGGGCGACGGGATCGGGCCGGAGGTGATGCGCGAGGCCGGGCGCGTGGTCGGCTGGCTCGGCCGGCGGCGCGGCATCAGCTTCGACATCAGCGAGGAGCTGGTGGGCGGCGCCTCGATCGACGTCCACGGCGTGCCGATCCGCGACGAGGTGGTCGAGGCGGCGCGGGCGGCCGACGCGGTGCTGTTCGGCGCGGTGGGGGGTCCGTCCTGGGACAAGGTCGCGTTCGAGAACCGGCCGGAGGTGGCGATCCTGCGGCTGCGCCAGGAGCTCGGCCTGTTCGCCAACCTGCGCCCGGCCACCGTGCTGGACCCGCTGGTGGAGTCCAGCACGCTGAAGGCCGGGGTGGTGCGCGGCCTCGACATCATGATCGTGCGCGAAACCGTGGGCGGCATCTATTTCGGCAGCCCGCGCGGCATCGAGACGCTGCCGGACGGGTCGCGGCGCGGCGTGAACACGGAGGTCTACACCACCGCCGAGATCGAGCGCGTGGCGCGGGTGGCGTTCGAGCTGGCGGGCAGGCGCGGCAACGCCGTGTGCTCGGTCGAGAAGAGCAACGTGATGGAGAGCGGCCTGTTGTGGCGGCAGGTGGTGGCCGCCCTGCACGCGCGCGACTATCCCGGCGTGGCGCTGACCCACATGCTGGCCGACAGCTGCGCCATGCAGCTGGTGCGCAACCCGCGCCAGTTCGACGTGATCGTCACCGGCAACCTGTTCGGCGACCTGCTGTCGGACCTCGCCTCCATGCTGACCGGCAGCCTCGGCATGCTGCCCTCGGCGACTCTGGGCACGCTGGGGGCGGACGGGCGGCGGCCGGCGCTGTACGAGCCGATCCATGGCAGCGCGCCCGACATCGCGGGCACCGGCCAGGCCAACCCGCTGGCGCAGATCCTGAGCCTGGCGATGCTGCTGCGCTACTCCTTCGGGCTCGACGAGGAGGCGCGGCTGGTGGAGCAGGCCTGCATCAACGTGCTCGGCACGGGCCTGCGCACCGCGGACATCATGAGCCCGGGCAAGGCGCGGGTCGGCACGGTGGTGATGGGCGAGGCGGTGCTGCGCGAGCTGGACAAGCTGGTGGCCTGAGCCGGTCCGGGAAGGCGCCGTGGCCTGCGGTCCGACGCGCCTTTTCTCCGCTTGCCTGAGCTCACGGCCAGGAGGCCGCTCCGCTCCGGTCCCGGAAGACACGCCGGACGTGCCGCACATGCGCGGCACTCTCGCTCGGCACGCCATAGTCTCGAACGGGCTCTCCGCAGGAAGAAGGTTGCGGCCGAAACGTTCCTGCCGGGCCGCAGTCGGCTGGCCGAGGCGATCCGCTATGCGCTGGGGCGGTGGTCGGCGCTGACCATCGATCCGCTTTGCGGCTCGATCCTGGACGACGGGCGCATCGACCTGGACACAAACCCGGTCGAGCGCGCGATCCGGCCGATCGCGCTCGGCCGCAAGAACAGCTTGTTCGCCGGCAGCGATGAGGGAGCAAAACGATGGGCCATCGTCGCGTCGTTGATCGAAACAGCGAAGCTAAATGGCATCGAGCCGTTCACATGGCTGCGGGAAACCCTGACCCTTATGGTAAACGGGCACCCGGTCAGCGGCCTCGATAATCTGCTGCCCTGGTCATGTTGATCGAGCCACCGTTAAGTCTGGTAAGGAAAGCTGGCAAGACCAGTCGATTTCAACGACACGGACCGTGGACATCGAACCAGTCCTGCTGCTCCTGACGTCACGTTCCGCCAGCCCGGCTCACTCATCCTTATAGGGTGGTGCATGCGGGATCAGGTGGGCCTTGGAGCGTGGATGCGGCATGGCGCCGCCATAGCCTTCCGGAACCCGTTCCCCGGTCCGGAGGAACACGATGCCGTTCGGCAGCGGATCGAGCGGCTGGCCTGTCGGCACCAGGACGATATTCATGTCCACCCGCGTGTTCAGACCCAGAAGTTCATCGGTGTCGACCATGGTCGTGACGATGTTGAGATCGGACCAGTCGTCGTCCTCGACGATGATTTCCTTGTCGACCTCGGCCTTGAGGGTGATCAGGCAGGACACGTCGTCGAACGAGAAGGACAATGCCCGGAGAGAAGGCGGAACCCTCTCCCATAAACCGCGGTCGGCGGACAGGAGAATCCCTTCCGTAGCATCGGCCCGGGGCAAAGTCATGGTTTCTGGCCACCTGATGTCGGTGGTTTTGGAGGCGCCGTAACGATATGAGCGCCATCCTTGTCGTAGTGAATCGTGCCACGCGTTGTCGGCGTTTCTATACCAGTTTTCCCATCACGATGAATGCCGACAATCTCGCCTCCTGTATCGAAACGTTCGCGAAACCCTGGTTGCCCCCGCGGTATGCGGTTTGTAGGCTCTCCGCGCCCTCTCCAAGTATCGTAGAGTCGGTCTACATCCGGATGAGTCACTGGAGAGCGACCTTCCTTAACCCCTTTCGATCCTGGAACGTGGTTAGCTTGATCGTCTGCATTTATTTTATCTGGCTCCCTCCTATCGCCAAACACGGTGACGATGGTTGGCCCCTGCGTCGGCTCGACCACCAACCCCCCGTTCCTCGGCGCCGGCTGCACAGGCGTTGTGACCAGGCTGTGCGGTTGTGCCGCTTTGGGATCCGTCGAAAAGCCTTCGATCGGCCCCAACACGATGGGCGGCACGAGCGGGGGTGACGGAGGCTGCGGATCGACATGCGGTGTCATGGCTGCGTTACCGTGTTGGTTCCACCGTCTGAATCCGTCTCCGTAAATGCCAATCCCGGCGCCGGCTGTCGCGAGCCCTCCAGCTGCGATGGGAACGCCAACGCCTTCGGGTGATGTAGCAACACCAAAAGCAGTTGCTCCTGCTCCGACTGCCGTCATGGTGGCGCCAAGACCCATCTCGGCAGCAGAGGCTGCTTTCTGACCAGCTTCTGCCGAAGCGCCGGTCATCATCGATCCACCACCCCCGTTGATGGTCTGGATGGGAGGTAGCATCGCTGACTTACCCGGGCCGGGCGTGCGAGAGGTGGAAACAGAAGATGCTGCAAGTGGATGCCGTTTGGGATCGTCCATGAAGTCGAGGAAAGCATCGAAGTCCTTGGGGATCGGAGGTACGCGTAGCCCCAGCTGAGGTGGCACCGGCGGCACCGAGTACTGCTCACCGCAGAGGGCAGCCGCCAGTTCTTCCTGGCCTACCTGTGCGGAGGCGAGCGAGGGTGGATCGTCGTGCAACCCCCTCAGCAGCGCATCGAAACCCTGCCATGTCCGTCCGTCATCCGGATGCGCTCCCGCACCCAGCCGAAGGGAGTGTGGTACGATCGAGACCGGGGTTCCCGAACCATGATCCGATCCCGCGGAGGGGCTGGCCTGCCTCGCGCCCTCCATCACCTCCGCCGGCAGCATGACCTGGAACGAGACCGGGATGCGCACCCATCCGGATGGCAGCCGATCCGGCAACGGCTCCGGCGGCGCATCGGTGTAGGTAACAGTGGCCTTCATCGTGAAGGGAAGCCGAGCCTTGTCCAAAACACTGCTCCTGCCAGATCAGCTCCATCATAGCTGTCCCAAGGACGTATTGATGCCTGAGACAGGTTGTACCCGGTCGACTAATGACAAACTTACCTTCGATCCGCGAAAGCCGCTCAGGATTTAGCCCCAATTCATTCATAATGTTCCAAGATGCGGCGCTCGCACGCTTACGTGCACGTCTCGTCCGTCTGGTCGTTGCAACAATCGACCTAGACCGCAACCGGTTCACGTTTGGTCACCGGTTGCGGTCCAGCTATTTGTTCTGACGAGCATCTTTACCGATCAGGTGACCACACCTGATCCGGTGATGCTCTAACTTACGATACGTAAGCGTCCGAGCGCTGCGCCTTGACAGGCAGATTGGACGGTGTCGCAGCAGCCCTGCTGTCGGACGCCTGTCGGCTTGGTCGGAATGCTCCGCGTCACGCGCGGCAGCGGCGGGTTCTTGGGACAGGCTACGATGGGAAGCGA
>CAXTOD010000170.1:0-6214 GCA_964245705.1 uncultured Acetobacteraceae bacterium | reverse complement strand
CACTACGCGTGCCCGGACGGGCGCAGCTTCGCGACCCAGTTCGACCCGACCACCCACCAGACCGACCTGTGGCTGAGCGGCGACCGCCTGCACCGCCTCGACCCGGTGCCGGACCCGCTCGGCGGCGTGCTCTACCAGGATGCCGACTACCAGCTCCGTCCCGGAGCGAGCGACGCGTCAAGGGCGCTGACCGACCGCTCCACCACGCAGCGGCAGGCCTGCACCCGGATGCAGGTCCCGGACGGCGCCGGCCGGCCGCAGCAGTGACCGCGCCGGCGCGGCGTCAGGACCGGGCCAGGGCCTGCTGCAGCTCGGCCTTGCTCATGCGCGACCGGCCGGCGATCCCCTTCCCGGCCGCCTGACGATACAGCTCGGCGCGCGTCGGCGACCCGCCTTCCCGCGCCCCGTCTCGCTCCGCCGCCTCGGTCCTGCGCAGCGCCTTGCGGTTCTTGTCCGGCGGCAACCGGTTGGATGCGCCGGCCTCGCGCAGCCCGATGGCGATCGCCTGGCGGGGGTTCCTCACCGTGCCGCCCTGCGCCTGTTCGAGCGTGCCCTGCTTGAACTCGTGCATCACGCGGCCGACGATGCGCTTCTGCTTGTCGCTCTGCCTGGCTGCCATCGACCGCTCCTGCGCGTGGGATGTCGGGACAACCGGCGGGTCCCACTTTCGTTGCATCGATGCGGCGCGTCCCGGCGGCAGATCACGGTTCGGCGCCAGGACGGCGAGGACGAAGCAGCGGCCAACTCGTCGGTGATGCGGAACGTGGATTCTGATCCGCCCAAGGCTCCCGAAGCGGCGGCACAACGGCTCATTCACCGTCCGGAGGAAAATGCGGGATCAGGTGGGCCCTGGAGCGCGGATGCGGCATGGCCCCGCCATAGCCATCCGGAACCCGGTCCCCAGCCCGGAGGAAGACGACGCCGTCCGGCAGCGGATCGAGCGGCTGGTCGACTGGCACCAGCAGGATTTCCATGCTTACCTGCGTCCCCTCACCCAGGAGGAGGTCGGCGGAGGCTTCGCCGCTGGCAAGCGACAGATCCTCCCAGTTGTCGTCTTCCACGACCACCTCCTTGTCGACCTCGGCCCTGAAGGTGATGAGGCGAACGATCTCGTCGAAAGAGAACGACCACGCCCGCAGCGGGCCGGGAACCTGCCCCCAAAGGCCGCGGTCGGCGGACAGAAGAATCTTTCTGGTTGCATCCGCGCGAGTCAAAGTCATTGCGTTCAATCCCGCGCCTATGGTGGTTGCGGTGGTGCCGGAACGATATGAGCACCGAATTTGTTGTAGTGTATCCTGCCACGGGTTGTTGGTGTCTCGATCCCGGTATCTTGATCGCGATGTATCCCGATAATCTCGCCACCGGTGTCGAAGAATTCGCTGAACCCTGGCTGACCCTCCGGGATTTTATTATATGGAGTTCCGGTACCTTTATAGGCGTCCAGAAGTGCTTGCGGATCTGGATGGGTCATCCAACTGCGACCTTCAATGTAACCTTTTTCTCCATCGCGATGGTGTTTCTTCTGGTGGTCGTTGATCACGTCCGGCTTCTCGTCGCCATAGATGGTGACTATGGCCGGTCCTTGCGGAGGCTCGACAACCAGTCCCTCGTTTCGTGGACCCGGCTGTACAGGGGTGGTGACGAGGCTGTGCGGTCGTGCCGCCTTGGAGTCCGTCGAGAACCCTTCGGTCAGCGGCGGTGCGACCGGAGGCACCAGCGGCGGCGAGGGAGGCCGCGGATCAACGTGCGGCGTCACGGCTGCCTCGCCGCGGTGGTTCCACTGCCTGAGTCCGTCCTCATAGAGGCCGATCCCGGCGCCGGTTGTCACCACGCCTTCCGCCGCGATCAGAACGCCCACCCCTGCGGGCGCCGTGGCAACGCCGAGGAGGATCTCCCCCGCTCCGACCGTCGTCATGGCGGCGCCGAGGCCGATCTCGCCGGCAGCCGTCACCTTGGGGAGAATGGCTAGGGGCTCGGACACCGGGTTACCGGCGCCCGTCCCGTGGGTCGTCGCCGGCGCCGACTTGCCGGGTCCCGGGCCGTGCGCGGCCAGTGCCGGGGGTGCCGCCGCCGGGTGGCGGTCGGGATTGCCCATGAAGTCCAGGAAGGCGTCGAAGTCGGGCGCGGCGGGCGCCTTGTCGAATGCGAGCGGTGCCGGAACCGGCAGGACGGGACGCGGATCGCGCCGTTCGGCAGCGACCAGATCGTCGCCATCGACGGGATGGGATGCGGGCGAGGCCAAACCGTCGTGCAGGGCGTCGAACAGCGCACCGAAGTCCTGCCAGGTCCGGTCGCCGTCCTGCCTCGGCTCCGTGCCGAGGCGCAGCGAGTGCGGCACGATCGACACCGATGTGCCAGCCGTGCCGGCCGAAGCGGGCAACGATCCGCCGTGCGCCGCCTGCTGCACGACTTCCGTAGGCAGCATGACCTGGAACGAAACCGGAATGCGCACCCACCCCGGCGGCAACGGGTCGGGCAGCGGGTCGCGGGGCGGTGGGTCGCCATAGGTCACGGTGGCATTCATGGTGAAGGGGAGCCTGACGTCGTCCACCGCTGTTGACGCTCCGAGGTTGCTGCCCCGGACCATACCCTGTCTCAACCCGGCTCGGCCGGGAGGTGTCGGCGTCAGGCCCGGTGGCCAGCCCGCCGCGCCAGCAGGTTGGCCACCAGCCCGGTCCAGCCGGTCTGGTGCGAGGCGCCGAGGCCCTTGCCGGTGTCGCCGTGGAAGTACTCGTGGAACAGGACCAGGCCGGCGAAGTGCGGGTCGCTCTGCAGCTTCTCGCAGTCGCCGTAGATCGGCCGCCTGCCCTGGGCGTCGCGCAGGAACAGACTGTTGAGGCGGTCGGCGATGTCGTCGGCGATGTCGCGCAGCGTGCGGAACCGGCCCGACGCGGTCGGGCATTCCACCAGGAAGTCGCGGCCGTAATAGTCGTGGAAGCGGTCCAGCGCTTCCACGATCAGGAAGTTCATGGGAAACCAGATCGGGCCGCGCCAGTTCGAGTTGCCGCCGAACATCTCGGTGCGACTTTCCCCCGGCTCGTAGGCGACGTCGATCCGTGCGCCGTCGTTCTCGAACACGTACGGGTTGTCGGCGTGGAACCGCGACAGCGAGCGCACGCCGTGGTCGGACAGGAACTCGGCCGGGTCGAGCACGCGCAGCAGCAGACGCTTCATGCGGTGACCGCGCAGCAGCGACAGCAGGCGGCGCTCGCCGATGCCGGGCTCGTCCCAGCGCGCGACCAGGCCGGCGAGGTCGGGACGGCGGCTCAGGAACAGGTGCAGGCGGCGCGCAAAGTTCGGCAGCCGCTTCAGCATCGCCGGCTCCAGCGTTTCCACCGCGAACAATGGCGTCAGGCCCACCATGGAGCGCAGCTTGAGCTCGCGCATGGAACCATCGGGCAGGTTCAGCACGTCGTGGAAGAACTTGTCGCTTTCGCTCCACAGGCCGATGCCGCGCGCGCCGATGTCGTTGATCGCCTGCGCGATGTACAGGAAGTGCTCGAAGAACTTGGACGCGATGTCCTCGAACGCGCTGTCGTCCATCGCCAGCTCTAGCGCGATGCGCATCATGTTCAGCGCGAACATCGCCATCCAGGCGGTGCCGTCGGTCTGGTCAAGGTAGCCGCCGGTCGGCAGCGGGCGGGAGCGGTCGAACACGCCGATGTTGTCGAGGCCGAGGAAGCCACCCTGGAACACGTTGCGGCCCTGGTTGTCCTTTCTGTTGACCCACCAGGCGAAGTTCAGCAGCAGCTTGTGGAAGATCTGTTCCAGGAAGCCGCGGTCGCCTTCGCCGTTCTGTTCCTGCTCGATCTGGTACACCCGCCAGGCCGCCCAGGCCTGCACCGGCGGATTGGCGTCGCCGAAGTTCCATTCGTAGGCGGGGATCTGCCCGTTCGGGTGCATGTAGGCTTCGGACGACAGCAGCAACAGCTGGTCCTTGGCGAACGCGCTGTCCACCAGGGCGAAGGTGACGCAGTGGAAGGCGAGGTCCCAGGCGGCGAACCAAGGGTACTCCCACTTGTCGGGCATGGAGATGATGTCGGCGGCGTTCATGTGCCGCCAGTCGCTGTTGCGGCCGCGCTTGCGGCTCGACGGCGGCGGCGGCAGCGTCGGGTCGCCGCGCAGCCAGCGGTATACGTCGAGGGTGTAGAACTGCTTGTTCCAGATCATCCCGGCCAGCGCCTGGCGCTGCACCAGGCGGGCGTCGACGTCGCGTATGTCCTTCTGCAGGGACGCGTAGAAGCGGTCGGCCTCGGCGTGCCTGGCGTCGATGATGGCGTCGAACCCGGCGAAGGGCGGGATGATCGGCTCGCCGCGCACCAGGCGCACGCGCACCGTCCACGATTCGCCAGGCGCGATCGTGCCGTTGTGCCAGGCGGCGCACTTTGTCGCGGGTCCCTCGGTGCGGGTGGCGGCCTCGCGCCCATCCACCACGTGCTCGTGGAACCCATCCTTATAGACACCCTCCCCCGGAGCCATGCCGACGGTCCGCGGGTTGGTCTCGTTCTCGCAGAACAGGATGCGCGCGCCATCCTCGACGTGGAACGTGTAGTGCCCGAGCATCCGGTGTTCGGCGACCACCCGGTTCGGGCCGTAGGTGCGCATGGTCGGCTTGGGATGGTTCTCGCGCCACGACCAATGGTTGGCGAAGATCAGCTGCGGCAGCACGTGCAGCGGCGCCGGGTCCGGACCGCGGTTGGTCGCGGTGATCCGCATCAGGATGTCGGCCTCGTCCGCCTTGGCGTACTCGACGACCACGTCGAAGTAGCGGTCGTCCTCGAACAGGCCGGTGTCGAGCAGCTCGAACTCGCCCTCGTGTCGCGACCGGACGCGGCTTTCCTCGACCATCCGCTCGTACGGAAACGCGCTTTGCGGATACTTGTACAGCATGCGCAGGTAGGCGTGCGACGGTAGCGCGTCGAGGTACCAGTAGAGCTCCTTGACGTCCTCGCCGTGGGTGCCCTGCGGTCCGGTGAGACCGAACAGGCGCTCCTTGAGGATCCGGTCCCGCCCGTTCCACAGCGCCAGCGACAGGCATAGGCGCTGGGTGTCGTCGCTGAAGCCGGCCACGCCGTCCTCGCCCCAGCGGTAGGCGCGCGAGCGCGCGTGCTCGTGCGGCAGGTAGCCCCACGCGTTGCCGTTCTCGCTGTAGTCCTCGCGCACCGTGCCCCACTGCCGGTCGCTGAGGTAGGGACCCCACTGGCGCCAGTTGCGCATCCCGTGCGCCTGCTCCTCGAGCCGGCGCCGCTCGGCGTCGCGCAGCCGCAGGTCGTTCAGGCGCGGCGCGTTCATGCGGACGCTCCCGCGTTCGCGTGGTCCCGACCGGTCATGCCGTCAGCCGATGCCCTCGCCGTGCCGGCGATGCGCCTCGCTCAGGGCGAGGCCGCGCGCCGGCCGGAACCCCTGCGCCACCACGTAGAGCTCGCTGGACTCCTTGCGGCTCGCCGGCGGCTTGGCGTGCTTCACGGTGGCGAAGGCCTGCTTCATCGGCGCGAGCATGTCCTTTTCCGAGCCGCCCTGGAACACCTTGGCGACGAAGCTGCCGCCGTCCGACAGCACCTCCATGGCGAAGTACAGCGCCAGCTCGGCCAAGCCAATGATGCGGACGTGGTCGGTGGCGGCGTGGCCGGTGGTGTTGGGCGCCATGTCCGACAGCACCAGGTCGGCCGGGCCGCCCAGCATCGCCCGCAGCCGGGCGGGCAGCTCCGGATCGTTGAAGTCGCCCTGCACGATCTCCGCCCCGCGCACCGGGTCGACCGGCAACAGGTCCACTCCCACCACGCGCGCGGCCCCGCGCTTGACCGCGACCTGCGCCCAGCCGCCGGGCGCCGCGCCCAGGTCGATCACCCGCACGCCCGGCCGGATCAGCCGGAACCGGTCGTCGAGCTCGATCAGCTTGAATGCCGCGCGCGAGCGCCAGCCCTGGGCGCGGGCGGCGGCGACGTAGGGATCGTTCAGCTGACGCGCCAGCCAGCGCTGCTGCGCCGTGGTGCGGCCGCGGGCGGTGCGCAGCAACACCGACTTGGTGCGTCCGGCCTGCGCGGCGGCGGCATCACCCTGCGTGGCGCTGCCGGGCGCCGTCTCGCCGCTCCTGTTGACGCGGCGTCCCGGCACCTGTCGCGGCGCCTGTTCGGGCGCCCGGGGGATCGGCTCGTCCTTTCCGCCGCCGCCCGGCCTGCCGGAGACCTTCCTCGCCGACCACCCCGACGCGATG
>CAXTOD010000169.1:254-6255 GCA_964245705.1 uncultured Acetobacteraceae bacterium | reverse complement strand
GATCGAGCGCGGCACGCTGAACCTGATCAAGGGGCTGGGCGGGGCGCTGCTGCGGGAGAAGATCGTCGCAGCGGCGTCGAAATGTATGGTGGTGGTGGCCGACGACACCAAGCTGGTCGACCGGCTCGGCACGCACGCGCCGATCCCGGTGGAGGTGTCGTCGTTCGGCTGGGAGTCGGCGGCGCGCCAGCTTGGCCTGCTGGGGCTGACGCCGACGCCGCGCCGTGACCGCAACGGCACGCTGTTCGTCACCGACGGCGGCAACATGATCCTCGACTGCGCCACGGCGCCTCTCGCCGACCCGGCGGAGACGGAAGCCGGGATCAGCGCGATCGTTGGCGTGTTCGAGTGCGGGCTGTTCGTCAACCGCGCCTCGCTCGCCCTGGTGGCCGGCGCAAACGGCGTGCAACGCTTCGAACGGGAATGACCGGCTCCATGATGCAACCGAAGATCCTGGTGGTGATGGGGGTGTCCGGCTCCGGCAAGTCCAGCGTGGCGCTCGGCCTGCACGACACGCTCGGCTGGAAGTTTCAGGAAGGCGACGAGCTGCACCCGCCGGCCAATGTGGAGAAGATGCGCAACGGCATCCCGCTCGATGATACCGACCGGGCGCCATGGCTCGCGGTCTGCGCCGGCTGGATCCGCGCCCGGCACGACAAGCACGAGCCGGGCATCCTGACCTGCTCGGCCCTGAAGCGCTCCTATCGCGAGATCCTGTCGCAGGGCCTGGACGACGTGTGGTTCCTCTACCTCAAGGTGCCGGAAGCGGTGCTCAAGGACCGGCTCGACCGGCGCACCCACCACTACATGCCGAGCAGCCTGCTCCCCACCCAGCTCCGCACCCTGGAGGAGCCGGACCAAGGCGAGCAGGTGATGGTGGTGGTGGCGGAGGACACCGTCGCCGGCACGCTGAAGGACGTGCTTGCCCGCCTGGAGGACCAGGTCCAGGAGCGGTGACGCCCGCGGACGCGGCCACGCCATCGTCGGCACGCCGCCGGTCCTGTCCCGACACCGGTGCAACGCGGAGTTCACATCCCATGCCGCACGGGCCGAACGCGCTGGTCGACGTGGTGCTGGCGAACGTCAATGCGGGCCGTGACCGTGCCGCCGGCCGGCGCGAGGACTGCGAACAGGCGCTCGCCGACCTCCGGCTTTCCGCCTCGTTCGCCCCGATCGGGGTGGCCGGCCCGTTCGTCATCCACGTGTCCGTCGATGCCGGCCGCCTGCTGCTCGACGCGCGCGACGCGGAGGGCCGCAGGCTGCGGCTGTTCGTGTTCTCGCTGAGCCCGCTCCGCCGGTTGATCAAGGACTACCAGCTGCTGGTCGACAGCCACGAGCAGGCGATCCGCGACGGCCGACGGCAGGTGATCCAGACGATCGACATGGGCCGGCGCGGACTGCACGACGAGGGCGCGCTGCTGATGATCGAGCGGCTGTCCGGCAAGATCGCGATCGACTTCGAGACCGCGCGCCGGCTGTTCACCCTGGTCTGCGTGCTGCAGCACCAGATCTGAGCCCGCGTACCCCATACGGGCAGGCCCCCGGCTGTCACGCGGGGATCGCCACCGCCTCGTACCACGGACCCACACCACCCGTCCTAGGCCGCGCGGGGCCCGAACAGGATGATGCCGGCGCCGACGAGGCAGGTGGCGGCGCCGAGCAGGTCCCAGCGGTCCGGCCGGGTGCCTTCGACCGCCCAGAGCCAGCCCAGCGACGCGCAGATGTAGACGCCGCCATAGGTCGCATAGGCACGGCCCGCCTCGGCAGTGTCGACCTGCGCGAGCAGCGCGGCGAACAGCGCCAGCGCCGCGAGTCCCGGTATCAGCCACCAGGCGGACCGGTGCAGGCGCAGGACCGCCCAGACCGAGAAGCACCCGGCGATCTCGGCAAGGGCGGCGGCAAGGAAGATGGGCACGGCGATCACGGGGGCGGGTTCCGGTCGAGGCGGGACGGTCCCGAACCTTGCTCCCGTGCGACAGCCGTGGCGAGCCGTGCCGGCAGGCTGACCAGCCGGCGGCGATCTTGCGTTGCCGACTTCCGCCGGAAATGATCCTCCGCCGCTCGCGCCTTGTCGGCCGGCCGGCAGGCTTCGCCGCGAGATGGCGGTCGGGCTTCATCAAGCGGAAAGGGTGTTCCTTGAACCAACCGCCCGTGCTGGAAACCCGGCGGCTTGTCCTGCGCCCGCTGCAGGTGTCCGATGCCGAACCGATACAGGCGCTGTTCCCGCACTGGCCCATCGTCCGGCTGATGTCCGCCGGCATCCCGTGGCCCTATCCGGAGGATGGCGCCCTGACCTTCATCCGGGACGTGGCGCTGCCTGCCATGCGACGCGGAACCGAGTGGCACTGGTCGATCCGGCTCAGGACCGCTCCGGATCGGCTCATCGGCGCCATCGGCCTGATGGACAAGCCCGACGACAACCGCGGCTTCTGGCTGGCATCGCCGTGGCAGGGGCAGCGGCTCATGACCGAGGCGGCTGCCGCCGCGACCCGGTTCTGGTTCGAGGCGCTCGACAAGCCCGTGCTGCGCGTCCCGAAGGCCGTCGACAACCACCCGTCGCGCCGCATTTCGGAGAAACAGGGCATGCACGTGGTCCGCGTCGAGCAGCGCGACCACGTTTCGGGCCGGCTGCCCGCCGAGATATGGGAGATCAGCCGGGACGCGTGGCGCCTGCGCCAGGCCGCGGTGGATGACCGTCCGGTGGACGGAGGATGATCAGGGTCTTCCAGACGAGCCACCAACGGGCAGCGTCATGACCGGACCGCCCCGTCCGATCCGCATCCTCGTCGATGCCGACGCCTGCCCGGTCAAGGCGGAGATCTACCGGGTTGCCGAGCGCTACCGGCTCGCGGTGTTCGTGGTGTCGAACAGCCTGATCGCGATCCCCCGCTCGGCCCTGGTCGAGCGGGTGGTGGTGGAGGCGGGCCCGGACGTGGCGGACCGCTGGATCGCCGAGCGCGCCGTGCGGGGCGACGTGGTGGTCACCGCCGACGTGCCGCTCGCCGCCGCCTGCGTGAAGACCGGCGCCGAGGTGCTGGGGCCGACCGGCCGCCGGTTCGACGCGGACTCGATCGGCATGACGCTGGCGACGCGCAACCTCATGGAGGACCTGCGCGCGGTGGGCCAGGTCAGCGGCGGCCCCAGGCCGTTCGGACCCAAGGACCGCTCGGCGTTCCTGAACGCGCTCGACGCGGCGGTGGCGCGCCTGCGCAAGGCCGGCTTCGCGACCGGCTACCCCCCGAAATAGACCGGCCGGTCGATGTCGGCGATCAGGCCCGGCCCGGTTGGCTGCCAGCCGAGCTCGTCCCGCGTCTTCTGGCTGGAAACGCGGTTGTCGATCCCCGCGAAGTGCGCGAACCAGCCGAAATGCCCGGCCGCTTCCTCCCGGGTCTTGCCGACCACCGGCACGCCGAGGCGGCGCCCGATCACCGCGGCGATCTCCCGGAACGGCACCCCCGACTCGCCGACCGCGTGGTAGCGCGTCCCGCCCCGGCCCTTTTCCAGCACCAGCCGGTAGGCCGTCGCGGCGTCGAGCCGATGCACCGCGGGCCAATGGTTGGACCCGTCGCCGACGAACGCCGCCTCGCCCTTCTCCCGCGCCAGGCCGATCAGGATCGGCACGAAGCCGTGGTCGCCGTCGCCGTGCACAGAAGGCGGCAGCCGCACCACCGCGACCTGCGTGCCGAGCGAGGCCGCCGCCGCGAAGGCGGCCTGCTCGGACACGCGGGGGAAGCCGGTGTCGGACGGCGCCTCGGTGTCCTCGGTCGCCACCTGTCCCGGCGACAGCAGCCCGGTGCCGGAGGTGACGACCAGGAGCCGGTCGGAGCCGGCGAGGGCCGCCGCCATCGTCTCGATGGCGAGGCGGTCGACCTCGCAGCTTTCCTTGAACCTGGAAAAGTCGTGGATGAAGCCGGCATGGATCACGCCGTCCGACGCGGCGGCGCCGCTGCGCAGGGCGTCGAGGTTCTCCAGGTCGCCCGGTCGCGCCTCGGCGCCCATGGACTCGAGGGCGCTGGCGGCCTGGTCCGACCGGGCCAGCCCGACCACTTGGTGGCCGGCGCCGACCAGCTCCCCGACAACCGCCGAGCCGACGAAGCCGGTCGCTCCGGTCACGAAAACACGCATGCGATGGGATCCCTGTCCTGACGTGGCGGCCGCGTCGCCGGACCGGACCCGAGAATAGGCGCGCGACGGGGACGTTCCATGCTGTATGGTCCGGTTCATCTTCGCGATCGTCCGGAACCGCTGTCATGGACCCCTTGTCGGACGTGCTGTCGCTGTTGAAGCCGCGCAGCTACATCGTCGGCGGCTTCGACGCCGGCGCCCCCTGGTCGATCCGGTTCGGCCCCCACGCGGGCATCAAGTGCTACGCGGTGGCGTCCGGCGGATGCTGGCTGTCGATGGACGGCGTGCCCGACCCGGTGCGGCTGCAGTCCGGCGACTGCTTCCTGCTGCCGCACGGCCGGCCGTTTCGGCTGGCCAGCGACCTGTCCGTCCCGCCGGTGGAAGCCGGCACGATCTTTCCCGTCCGGTCCGCCGGCGGCATCGCCGTGTTCAACGGCGGCGGCACGTTCTCCGCGATCGGCGGCCACTTCGCGCTGGACGGCGACCATGCCGACCTCCTGCTGCGCATGCTGCCGCCGGTGGTGCACATCCGCACCGAGGCGGACCGGGCGGCGATGCGCTGGTCGCTGGAGCGGATGAAGCAGGAGCTGCGTGACCCGCAGCCGGGTGGCGTCCTGGTGGCGCAGCACCTCGCCATCCTGATGCTGGTGCAGGCGCTTCGTCTCCACCTGGCGGAACCGGACGGGGTCGGCTGGCTGTTCGCGCTCGGCGACAAGCGGATGCGGGCGGCGATTGCCGCGATCCACGACGAGCCGGGGCATCGCTGGACCCTGGCCGAGCTCGCCGGGCGCGCAGGCATGTCGCGATCGAGCTTCGCGCTCCGCTTCAAGCAGACGGTGGGCGACTCGCCGATGGACTACCTGACGCGCTGGCGGATGCGGCTGGCCGGGGACAGGCTGGCCAACACCGACGATCCGGTGTCCGTCATCGCCGTGTCGCTCGGCTACGAGTCGGAAAGCGCGTTCAGCACCACCTTCAAGCGGGTGATGAACCGTCCGCCGCGGCAATGGCGGCGTGGCCGGAACGAGCCCGATGTGCCCCTCGCGGCGCAGTGAGGATGTCCGTCAGGCGGCGCGGCCCAGCGGGAAGTGGCAGGCCGCCTCCCGCCCGTCGCCCAGGTCGCGAAGCACCGGCGGCTCGGTGCGGCAGCGCCCTTGCGCGATCGGGCAGCGGGTGTGGAAGCGGCAGCCAGGCGGCGGCGACACCGGGCTGGGTACGTCTCCGCTGAGCAGGACGCGCCGGGAATCGAGCCCCACCACCGGTTCCGGCACCGCCGAGATCAGCGCCGCGGTGTAGGGATGCGCCGCCGCATGCAGCACCGTGTCGGCGGGACCCAGCTCGACCACGCGGCCGAGATACATCACCGCCACCCGGGTGGCGACCTGCCGCACCACGCTGAGGTCGTGGGCGATGAACACGTAGGTCAGGCCGAGCCCCTGCTGCAGGTCCATGAACAGGTTGACGATCTGCGCCTGGATCGACACGTCCAGCGCCGAGACCGGCTCGTCCGCCACCACGAGCCGCGGCGACAGCGCCAGCGCCCGGGCGATGTTGATCCGCTGCCGCTGCCCGCCGGAGAACTCGTGCGGGTAGCGCGCCAGCGCCGCCCCGGGCAGCCCGACCAGCCCCAGCAGCTCGTGCAGGCGGTCGTGGATCTCGGCCGTCCCGCGACGTCCGCCGCCCGGACCGCGATGCACGCGCAGCGGCTCGGCGAACAGGTCGCCCACCCGCCGTCGCGGGTTCAGCGAGGCGTAGGAGTCCTGGAACACCATCTGCATGCGCGGCCGCAGCGGGCGCAGCGCGCGCTCGGGCATCACCGTGATGTCGACGCCCTCGAAGGCGACCCGGCCGCCGGTGACGTCGGTCAGGCGCAGCA
>CAXTOD010000169.1:0-244 GCA_964245705.1 uncultured Acetobacteraceae bacterium | reverse complement strand
GGATTCCCCCACCACCCCCAGCGACGCCCCCGCCTCGCCCCGGACCTACACGTCGTCCACCGCGCTCATGCGCGACCGGCCGCGCAGCGCGCTGCCGACCCGGTAATGCTTGGTCAGATGCTCCGTCTGCAGCAGTGGTGCCGCGCTCATCCCGGGATCGCGGTCGGCTCGAACGCCGGCTGGACGCGCGGCGGCAGCGGGCGGCCCTCGCCCGCACCCTGGCCATCGAACCGACCGTCGTGCT
>CAXTOD010000168.1:0-6301 GCA_964245705.1 uncultured Acetobacteraceae bacterium | reverse complement strand
ACACCGAGATCCCGCCCGCGCCGCCGCCGGTGCCGATCCCCGAGCTGCTGCCGCTGCCCCCGGAACCGCCGCCGGAGCGCTTCGCGCTGCGCACGGCACCCGCGGCGCCGAGCCGCAGCGCGCGCAGCTCGCCGTTCTCGCATCCGATGGACCTGTCGTTCTCGCAGCCCCCCGGCCCGTCCCGTGCCCGCACCGGCCGTCCCGGCGGCTCGCACGCGCCGGTCGACCTGTCGCTCGGGCCGCTGGTCAGGAACGGCCACCTCAACACCCCCTACGCCACCGTCGGCATCCAGGGCGTCAGCGACGACTACGGCGCGGAGATCGACAGCTGGATCCGCCGCCACCTGTACTACCCGCCCGAGGCGGCCGAGCGCGGCGAGGACGGCCAGTCGCGGGTGCACGTGGTGATCGACCGCAGCGGCCACGTGAAGAGCGCCCGGCTGGTCGACTCGTCCGGCGCCTACGCGCTCGACGACGCCACCACCGGCATGTTCCACGGCGCGACCCTGCCGCCGGTGCCGGACGACATGGCCGGCGACCATTTCGACATCGACCTGACGGTGAACTACATCCTGATCCGCTGAACGGCGGTCACGCTTCGGCCGGCGCCCGCCGGAACAGCCGCAGCACCCGGCCGTCGATCAGCGCCAGGCCCGACGCCACCAGAAGGATCGCCGGGACGTCGCGCGGCGCCACCGGCTCGCCGAGGAACACCAGGCCCAGCAGCAGCGCGCTGATCGGCTGCAGGAACGTCACCAGCGCCGCCCGCGTGGCGCCCGACGAGGCCAGGATGCGGAAGTAGAGAAGGTAGGCCAGCGCCGTGCTCAGCAGCGCGATCCCGAGCAGCGACGCCCAGCCGGACGCGGGCAGCGGCGGCAGGCTCCAGAACCGGTCGCCGAGCGCCGCCACCGGCAGCATCACCGCCATGGCGCCGGCCAGCTGCCCTGCGGCGAGCTGCAGCGGCGTCACCCCGCGCAGCCGACGCGCCAGCACCCCGCCGACCGCATAGCTCAGCGACGCGCCGAGGCAGGCGAGCTGGGCCAGCAGGTTCGCCGAGCCGATGCCCTCCAGCACCGCCGGCCCGATCAGCACCGCGACGCCGGCGAAGCCGCACAGCACGCCGGCCACCGTGCGCAGGGTCAGCCGCTCGTCGCGCGTCGCCACGTGGGCGATCAGCGCGGTCAGGATCGGCGTCGGCGCGTTCAGCAGCGCCGCCAGCCCGCTGGGCAGGGTGCGCTCGCTCCAGGCAAACAGGGAGAACGGCAGGGCACAGTTCAGCGCGCCCAGCAGCAGGAACCAGCCGCACAGCGCTGCGGTCGGCCGGATCGCCTCGCGGCGCAGCAGCAGCAGCGGCCACAGCGCCAGGGCGGCGATCGTCACCCGCCCCAGCACCAGGGTGAACGGCGGCAGCACCGGCGCCAGCAGCTTGTAGAAGAAGAACGAGCCGCCCCACAGCAGCGACAGCACGCCCAGCATCGCCCATTGCGCCGCCGGCACCGGTGCGCCGCCACCGGCGGCCGGTGCGGGGGATGCGCTGGGACGGCCGGAGGACATGCGGACGGTTCTCCTGGATCCTGAAGACGGTTGGCCTGTCACCGAGGCGACACGTGTCACACCGGCTGCGCAATGGTAGGCTTTCCCGCAGAAACCCATCGCGGCACCACGGAGCGCGCCCTGCATGAGCCAGTCACGGCCCGATGGCCAGTCCGCGCTTCGCGAGCGGGCCGGACGGGACTTCGCAGCCTTCGACGACGCGGACGCGGCGGTGGCGCGGCTCCGCGCGCTCTACGAGGACAGCGTCGCCATCCTCCGCGACGGCTACCTCCGCCGCGACGCGGGTCGGGCAACGGAGGCGGTGTATCCGTACCTGGCGATCGAGATCGACCCGGCGGCGCAGCCGGCCGACGACCGGTATCCCTACGGCGTGCTGCTGGAGCCCGGCTTCTACGGCACCACGCTGACCAGGCCGGCCCTGTTCGCGGGCTACCTGCGCGAGCAGATCGGCCTGCTGCTGCGGCACTACGAGCGGCCGGTGCTGGTCGGCCGCTCGCACCGGCCGATCCCGCTGCCCTACGTGATCGACGCCAGCGTGTCGGACGTGTCCGCCGCCGACGCCCTGCGCCCGCTCGACAACCGTTTCGCGCTGCCCGACCTCGCCACCACCGACGACCGCATCGCCAACTGCCAGCTGACGCCGTCGCCGGACGAGCCGCGGCCGCTGTCCCTGTTCACCGCAGAGCGGGTGGACTACGCGCTGGGCCGGCTGCACCACTACACCGGCACCGCGCCGAAGCACTTCCAGCGCTTCGTGCTGCTCACCAACTACCAGCGCTACGTCGACGAGTTCCGCGAGTACGGCCAGGCCCGGCTGCAGGAAGGCGGCGAGTACGAGCGCTTCGTCGAGCCCGGCGACATCGTGCACGCCAGGGACGCGCCGGGTCCCGGCCCGATCGGGCCGCTGCCGCAGATGCCGGCCTACCACCTGGTGCGCCCCGACGGCGACGGCATCACCCTGATCAACATCGGCGTGGGGCCGTCCAACGCCAAGACCATCACCGACCACGTCGCGGTGCTGCGTCCGCATTGCTGGCTGATGGTGGGCCATTGCGCCGGCCTGCGCCGCACCCAGCGGCTCGGCGACTACGTGCTGGCGCACGGCTACCTCCGCTGCGACCACGTGCTGGACGACGACCTGCCGCCCTGGGTGCCGGTGCCGCCGATCGCGGAGGTGCAGGTGGCGCTGCAGGAAGCGACCAGCCGGGTCACCGGCCTCACCGGGCCGGAGCTCAAGACCCGGCTGCGCACCGGCACGGTGATGACCACCGACAACCGCAACTGGGAGCTGCGCTTCGCGGCCCAGGCCAGGCAGATCAACATGAGCCGGTCGATCGCGGTGGACATGGAAAGTGCGACGATCGCCGCCAACGGGTTCCGCTTCCGCGTGCCCTACGGCACCCTGCTCTGCGTGTCCGACAAGCCGCTGCACGGCGAGCTGAAGCTGCGCGGCATGGCCAACCGCTTCTACCGCGAGCGGGTCAGCCAGCATCTCCTCGTCGGCATCGAGACCATGCGCTCCTTGCGCGAGCAGGGCGTGGACCGGCTGCACTCGCGCAAGCTGCGCGGCTTCGACGAGCCGCCGCTGCGATAGGGACGTCGGAGCCTGTCCAGTGTCGGGCCTGGATGAGCAGCCTTGTCTGCGACTTCGGTGCGCCTGTTCCCGCCGACGACCTCAGGATGGTGCTGATCGCGGTCCGCGACACCTGCAACCCGCCTGGCTCGTCCAGTGCCTCGGCGATCGCGGCGAGCCGATGCTGGAAACCCTCGGCACGTCGGCCTATGGTTCCTCCATGACCGCAGCATCGGATGGGTTTCCTCCGCAGCATCCATGGCGTGACGTCCTGTCGCGCGCACGTGCCGACATGGCTGCCGACAGGACGCACGACCTCGACGACGTGCTGCGTGATCTCGATGCGGATGCAGTTGCGATCGAGACCGAGGACAAGCTGCCAGAGTCCCGCGTCGGCCGTTGAGGCTATCCGACACCGCCCGAAAACAGGTAGACGATCTCCGGCGGCACTACCGGCGGATCCGGCGCCCGGAAGCCCTGCGAAACCTGTCGAGTGCCTTGCGGCATGTGGCCGCACTGATCGACGAAGGCAGGAGCCTGCCGGCGCCGCGGCCGTATCCCGAGCTTGCCGCCGAAGGTGAGGCACGGATCCACGCCGGTCCCTATTGGATCGCCTACAGCGTGGCCGAGCCGCCGGTGATCCTCGCCGTCTTCTTCGACCAGGCTGACATTCCCGGACGGTTCGCGACCACCCCGGGGACCTGATGAAGATTGGATCCTGGCTTGATTGACAGGTTGGACAAGGGCCGTGGCAGGTGAGCTTTCCATGACCATCGTGCCGCTTCATCTTGCAACGGGACGCGTGCTGCGACGATAGTTCTGCTTCTGACCACCAGGAGACCACGCCGTGCCCTTCGACGGAATCGATTTCCTGACGCGGCGGAACCAGCCGGCGCGGCCTTCGCGCGCCGAGAACGTGCTGACGGTGCTGCTGCTGGTGCTGGTGCTCAGCCTGCTGCTCCTGCCGGTGTCCGCCGCCGGGCTGATCGACATCGTCACCTACCTGCGCGGCTCCTAGCCGGCTCCCGTCACGCGTCGGGCATCGCCGGCGACAGCTGCCCGCCGATCCGCACCGGCGCCACCCGGCGGGCCAGTCCGGTCGCGTCGTCGGTCTCCACGAACAGCCCGCAGATCGTGGCCTCGCCGTCCGCCGGCTGCAGCCGCTCGCCCGGCATCTTGCGCACGAACTTCGCCACCGCCGCTTCCTTGCCCATGCCGATCACGCTGTCGTAGTCGCCGCACATGCCGGCATCGGCCTGGAATGCGGTGCCGCCGGGAAGGATGCGGTGGTCGGCCGTGGGCGTGTGGGTGTGGGTGCCCACCACCAGCGACACCCGCCCGTCGAGCAGGTGCGCGAGCGCCTGCTTCTCGCTGGTCGCCTCGGCATGGAAGTCGACCACGATCGCCGCCACCGTCACCCCCAGCCGGTGCCGCGACAGCAGCTCCGGCACGGTCCGGAACGGGTCGTCCAGCGGGTCCATGAACAGCCGGCCCATCGCGTTCACCACCAGCGCCTTGCGCCCGTCGGCGAGGCTGACCACCACGCTGCCGGCGCCGGGCGTTCCCGGCGGGAAGTTCAGCGGCCGCAGGATCCGGGGAGTGCCGCCGATGTGGCCGATCAGCTCCTTGCGGTCCCAGGCGTGGTTGCCCAGCGTCAGCACGTCGCAGCCGGCGGCGAACAGCGTGTCCGCCATCGCCGGCGCCAGCCCGAAGCCGTGGCTGGCGTTCTCGGCGTTCACCACCGCGAGCTCGATGCCGAGCCGGCGCCTCAGCTCCGGCAGCCGCGCTTCCACCGCGTCACGGCCGCTGCGTCCGACGATGTCGCCCAGAAACAAAATTCTCAAGATTCTGCCCTTCCGCCGTCACCAGCCCGTGCTCGGTCACCATCGCGTCGAGCGGCACGTCATGTGGTCCCACCGGCACCGCGTCCACCTCCTGCGAGGCGAAGCCGATCCCGACCGCAACCGCGTCCGGCCGTGCCGCCAGCGTCCGGTCGTAGTAGCCGCCGCCGTAGCCGAGCCGATGCAGGCGCCGGTCCCAGGCGAGCAGCGGCACGAACACGATGTCAGGCGCCCGCACCGGCCCGTCCGGATGCAGGGTGCCGAACCGGCCCGGCCGCAGCACCGTCTCCGGCGTCCAGGACCGGAACACCAGGGCGGTGCCGGGCGGCGTGGTTTCCGGCAGCACGATCCGGTATCCGCGCCCGTGCAGGGCGTGCCAGGCCGGCACCAGCGACGGTTCCCCAGGCAACGGCCAGATCCCGGCCAGCACCAGGCCCGGCGGCACCGGCAGCGCCAGCAGCGCGTCCACCAGCGCCCGCTCGTCGCCGGCTCGTCGGGTGCCGCGAAGCAGCGCGCGCAGGGCGTACTTGGCCTCCTGCGGACCCTTCAACGACATGGAAGACGGTGCGGAGCCACCATGGCCGTTGGACTGTCAGCCTCCCTGAACCCGCTAGTGCAGGTGGCAACCAGGTAACGCGACCAGGATCGCGACAGTGCCAGTCACCGAGGAAGTGCTTATCGGCTCGGGGGTTGAATTGCCTGACGAACCGGGTAGCCCCGCCCGACCATACCTAGTCGCGCTCGAGCGCCGCCGCAATGGCTTCCGCGCGATCCGCGAGGCCGGCCACCAGCTGCGCCCGCTGGATCATCAGCGTGCGCGCCTGTTCGCCCTCGGCCAGCGCGCTGGCGGTGCCCGACGGCAGCTTCTCGGCCGCCAGGTCGTGCAGCTCGTCGGCCATCAGCAGGGCGGCCAGCGCCAGCAGGCGCGCCTCGCCGCTCTGCCCGCCGATCGACTTGATCCGCTCGATCCGCCGCTCGACCTGCGCCGCCATCGACTGCAGGTGCGGCTCCTGCCCGTCCTCGCAGCCGACCGCATAGGCATAGCCGTTGATCCGCACCGTGACCTGGGCCATCGGGGTTCATCCTCCTCCGGCCGGCGCCAGGCCCGGCCCGGCCTGGCCCGGCTCCCAATCGGGGATCGCCGCCCGCACGGTCGCGATCAGCCCGTCCAGCCGTGCCGCCAGTTCGCGCATCTCCTCGTCCCGCTGCACCGACTGCTGGTCGACCCGCTGCAGCGCCTCCGCCTCCTCGCGCTGCCGGTCGGCCTCCGCGCGTTCCGCCTGCGCCCGCAGCAGCAGCTCGGCCTCGTGCTGGGCAGCGCGCGCGGTCAGCT
>CAXTOD010000167.1:0-6317 GCA_964245705.1 uncultured Acetobacteraceae bacterium | reverse complement strand
ACACCGTGTCGGTGCGCGCCGGCCAGCGTGGCGGGTTGGCCGCCAGGGCCGCCAGGTGCGCCGCCTGGTCGAAGCGCGGCAGGGCGTCCGCACCGGCGGGCGCCACCGCCGTGCGGCGGATCCGGCCGCCCAGCGCGCCCGGCGCCGACAGGGTGGCGGCGATGGAGGTCAGCAGCACCGTCTTGCCGGCCCGCGCCAGGCCGGTGACGCCGATCCGCACCGTGCGCGGACGCACGAAGTCGAGCGGGTTGCGCAGCAGCGCCGCGGGCAGACCGGTTCCAGCCAGGCGCATCAGCGACGCGGACCCGCGGCGACCGGCCGAGCGACGATCGGAACGGCCTGGACCGGCAGACGGGCGACATCGAGCAGATGCAAGACGGGCTCCCGGACGGGCGTCCGAGCCCTGTCCGGGAGGGTCAACGCGTGGCCGCGGCCGGGGATCGCCAGGCGGGACACGCGCATCCGTCCTCCGCCGGCAGGACCGGCGGCACCCGATCGTCGAGGGTGTTCTCCATCCGCTGGTGTGCATAAGAAGGCAGATCCATACACATCAGGTGATCCGTGCGGACCAACATCGAGATCGACGACGAGCTCATGTCCAAGGCCCAGCACGCCTCGGGTCATGCCAGCAAGCGGACGACGGTCGAGGAGGGTCTGCGCCTTCTGATCCGGATGCGAGAGCAGCAGGAGATCCTCGCTCTCGCCGGGCAGGTGACGTGGTCGGGCGACCTCGAGGCCAGCCGGGAGGGTCGCAACGCCGGATGATCGTGGTCGATACCAGCGTCTGGATCAACCACCTCATCGACCGGCCATCGGAACAGGTCCGGTGCCTGCGCGCCCTGGTCCTGGAGAGCGGGCCCCGCCTGATCGTCGGCGTCCTCGTGCTGTGCGAGGTGCTGCAAGGCCTCGCATCGGACGACGAGGCGAGGCGCGTCGAGGCCGCGCTGCGCCGCTTCGACGTGCAGGCGATGGCGAGTCCGCAGGTCGCCTCCGCTTCGGCCATGAACTGCCGGCGGCTCCGGAGCCGCGGGATCACGGTCCGCAAGACCATCGACATGCTGATCGGCACCTTCTGCATCGAACACGGTCACGCTCTTCTGCACGATGATCGTGATTTCGACCATCTGGAGCAGCATCTCGGTCTGAAGGTGGTCCGGGTGCAGGAACGGATGACGTCTCGGCCCGACTGATACGCTTCAGATCGCGTCCGCCACCCGCTGCCCCGGCGCGTCCCGGCGCTCGGCGGGATCGCGGGTGAGCGTGTCGGTCATGATGTCGCGGGCGAGCGGGGCGGCGACCTCCGCGGCGGCGTTGCCGTGCTCGACCACCACGGCAGCCGCGTAGCGCGGGTTGTCGTAGGGGGCGAAGCAGATGAACAGCGCGTGCGGCCGGAACTCCCAGGGCAGGCGCGCCGAGTTGAAGTGCCCGCTTTCGCGCAAGGATCGGCTGACCCGGCGCACCTGCGCCGAGCCGGTCTTGCCGGCCATCTGGATCCCCGCCAGCGGCAGCCGGGCCTTGGGCGCGGTCCCGTGCGCCTCGTTCACCACCGCGAACATGCCGGCGCGCAGCGCGGCCAAGTGCTCGTCCGGCAGGCCGAGCTCCGGCCAGTGCGCCGGCAGCAGCGCGGGCTGCAGGATCCCGTTGAGGCTGCGCGTCAGGTGCGGCTGCACCGCGCGCCCGGTGGCGATGCGCGACGCGTAGGTGGCGAGCTGCAGCGGCGTCACCTGCACGAAGCCCTGGCCGATGCCGGCGTTGATGGTGTCGCCGCCGTTCCAGTGGTGGCCCTTGGCCCGCCTGGTGGCGGGCGTCGGGATGGCGCCGAGGCGCTGGTGCGGCAGCTCGATGTCGAGCGCGGTGCCGAGCCCGAAGCCGTGCGCCGCCGCCGCGATCGCCTCCATGCCGGTGCGCCGGGCGGTCTCGTAGAAGAACACGTCGCAGGAGAACTTGATCCCGCCATGCAGGTCGAGCGAGCCGTGGCCGTGCTTGGCCCAGCAATGGAACCGGATGCCGCCGACGTCGATGTAGCCCGGGCAGTTGATCCGGTCGCCGGGCTTGAGCGTGCCGGCCTGCAGGGCCGCCATCGCCACCGCCGGCTTGAAGGTCGAGCCCGGCGGGTACAGCCCGGCGATGGTCTTGTTGATCAGCGGCGTGCGCTCGTCGCCGGTCCACTGCTCCCATTGCGCCTGGCTGACGCCGGAGTCGAACAGGGTCGGGTCGAAGGACGGCGTGCTGACCATCGCCAGCACCTCGCCGTTGCGCGCGTCCATCACCACCGCATGCGCCGCCTGGTCGCCGATCCGCGCCAGCACCGCCTGTTGCAGCCCGAGGTCGATGGACAGCCCGACCGTCTCGCCCTGCACGCCCTCACGCCGGTCCAGCTCGCGCATCACCCGGCCGACCGAGTTCACCTCCATCTGCACTGAGCCTGCGGTGCCGCGCAGGCCCGCGTCGTGGAACTGCTCGATCCCGGCGCGGCCGATCCGCATGCCCGGCAGCGCCAGGTCCGGCTCGGCCGCCACGTCGCGCTCGTTGGCCGGCGCCACGTAGCCGACCACGTGCGCCATCACCGGCCCCTGCGGGTAGAGCCGCGTGGTGCCGACGTCGACCAGGATGCCCGGCAGGTCGGGGGCGTTCACCTCGATCCGCGCCATGTCGTCCCAGGTGAGGAAGTCGTGCACCACCACGGGGATGTACTTGCGCCCGTGCTTCAGCTCGCGGTCGATCCGGGCCCGCTCGCGCGCGTCGAGCGGGATGATGGCGGAGAACCGGTCCAGCGTGGCCTGGACGTCCGAGGTCTGCTCGGCCAGCAGCAGGGCGCGCCAGTTGACCCTGTTGCCGGCCAGGCTGACCCCGAACCGGTCGACGATGCGGCCGCGCGGCGGCGCCAGCTCCCGGGTGCTGATCCGGTTGTTCTCGGCGAGTGCCGCATACTTGCGGCCGTCGGCGACCTGGAGCCGGTACAGCCGGTCGCCCAGCGCGCCGAGGGCCGCCACCTGGCCCGCCATCAGCAGGAGCGCGCGCCGGGTGAAGATCCCCCGCGACGGCACGTCCTTGGGCGCACGGCTGGGAAGGCGGCCGGCCGGACGCTTCATGCGTGGCACCTGGACGGGCTCAGGCGCGGTCCGGATCGGCCATGCCGCGATGCGCCCAGGTGAACAGCGCCGAGAGCAGCGGATACAGCCCGGCCGCCAGCGCCAGTTCCAGGCACACCGGCTGCAGCGGCAGCAGGCGCAGCGTGAAGGCGCAGGCCAGCACCCAGTCCAGCGCGATGGCACCGGCCGCCACCAGCAGGAACACCAGCCACACCAGGAGGAAGCCCAGCCGCGCCAGCTCGTGCCGGGAGCCGAGCCCGATCGCGTGCACGATCAGCAGCGTCAGGATCGCCACCCCGGGCGGCGAGAAGCTCAGCAGGTCGGTCAGCAGCCCGAGCAGGAACACCATCGGCGCCGGCATGGAAGCCGGCCGGAACACCGACCAGAAGAACACCGAGCCCATGGCGGCCCCAGGCAGCAGCGCCTGCTGCTGCGGCAGGTCCAGCGGGGCGCACAACAGCAGCACCAGGGCCGCGCTGAACGTCACCGGCAGCGCCCGCCTGGCCGCCGCGTCCAGCCGGCGCCAGACCGTGGGACGGGGCCGGATGCCGGGATGGCGTTCCGGCCGCGCCTGCGTGGGCATGCGGCTGGTCCCTCATCCGCGCCCGACCGGAGCGGTGCCCGGCAGCGCGTGCGGCCCCCGGGGTGGCGACGGGCTGGATGGCGGCGGCGCGATCCGTCCAGGCGCCTCGGGCGGCACGATGCCGGACAGCCCGTAGTCGAACAGCCGCAGCACCGTCACGTGGTCGAGCTGCGCATAGGTCTCCACTACCGCCTCGTTGGGCCCGAGATAGTGCACCGTGCCGACCGGCAGGCCGGCCGGGAAGGCGCCCGCCACGCTGCTGGTGACCACGCGCTCGCCTTCCTCCGGACGGATCTCTTCGGGATAGTCCATCAGTCGTGGCGCCGCTGCGTTTGTGCCGACCACTATAGCGTTTGCGTGCGACGCTTCCAGGGTCACCGGCACCCGGCTGGTCATGTCGGTGATCAGCATCACCCGCGCCGAGCGCGCGCCCACCTCCGTCACCCGCCCGACCAGGCCGGCCGCGTCGATCGCCACCATGCCCTTGGACAGGCTCCGCCCCGGCGCCACCGACAGCAGCACGGAGCGGGCGTAGATCCCGCTCGCATCGGCGACCGCGCGCGCGGTGACGAAGGAGGGCGCGGGCTCGGGCATCCAGCGGAGGTTCGCCTTGAGCGTGGCGTTCTCCGCCGCCAGCGCCAGCGCCACGTCGTACCAGCGGCGCAGGCGGTCGTTCTCCATGCGCAACCGCTGGTTCTGCCTTGCCACGTCGACCAGGCTGCGCGCCTCGTCGCCGACGCCGCGCAGCTGCTCGATCGGGGTGGCCAGCAGAGCGTAGAACGGCGCCACCGAGTCGGACACGGCGACGCGCGCCTGCTCCGCCAGCCGGCGGTCCGCCTGGCCCAGCAGCATGACGAGGCAGGCCAGGCCGATCAGCAACGGCAGCGTCAGCTTGGACAGCGCCTGGCGCAGCTGGATCGACAGACGGAACAAGATCGAACCTCCGTCCCTGCCAGGGGTCGTGCGGCGTTGATGGTCTAGCGTTCAAGTCGGCGTGGGCGAAGCGGTTTCCCACCTGCAACGGATGCCGTCGGATCAGTACATGGTGGTGAGAACGTTCCGCAGCCGCTTCATCTCCTCGAGCGCGCGGCCGGTGCCGAGTGCGACGCAGGACAGCGGGTTCTCCGCCACCACCACCGGCAGCCCGGTCGACTCGCGCAGCACCTCGTCGAGCCGGTAGAGCAGGGCGCCGCCGCCGGTCAGCACGATGCCCTTGTCGACGATGTCGGCGGCGAGCTCGGGCGGCGTGTTCTCCAGCGCCGTCTTCACCGCGTCCACGATCTGGCTGACCGGCTCGGCCAGGCTCTCGGCGATCTGGCGCTGGCCCACCACCACCTCGCGCGGCACCCCGTTCATCAGGTCCCGCCCCTTCACCTCCTTGAGCGGGCCGTGGTCGTACTCGTCGTCCGGCGGCCGCGCGGCACCCAGCTCAATCTTGATCTTCTCCGCCGAAGTCTCGCCGATCAGCAGGTTATAGTTGCGCCGGATGTAGGAGATGATCGCCTCGTCCATCTTGTCGCCGCCCACCCGCACCGAGCGGGCATAGACGATGCCGCCGAGCGAGATCACCGCGACCTCGGTGGTGCCGCCGCCGACGTCGACGATCATGGAGCCGGACGGCTCCGTCACCGGCAGCCCGGCGCCGATCGCGGCCGCCATCGGTTCCTCGATCAGCAGCACCTTGCGCGCCCCAGCACTTTCCGCGCTTTCCTGGATCGCACGCCGCTCCACCGCGGTGGAGCCCGACGGCACGCAGACGATGATCATGGGCGAGGCGAAGCCGCGCCGGTTGTGCACCTTGCGGATGAAGTGCTTGATCATCTCCTCCGCCACCTCGAAGTCGGCGATCACCCCGTCGCGCAGCGGGCGAATGGCGGTGATGTTGCCGGGCGTGCGGCCGACCATGTTCTTGGCCTCGTTGCCGACCGCCAGCACCTGCTTCCTGCCGCGCACGTCGGCGATCGCCACCACCGACGGCTCGTCCAGCACCACCCCGCGGCCCTTGACATAGACCAGGGTGTTGGCGGTGCCGAGGTCGATGGCCATGTCGGCGGACATGACGCCCAGCAGGCGAGAGAACATCGGGAAACTCCAGTAGGCCCATGCCCCGGATGATCCGGCGCGGGGCGACGACGGGCGGGACTGGAGGAGCCGACCGCCTGGCGTCCCACCGGGCCACCCGGAGCCGGGCAACACGGAGGCGGCCACGGCTTAGCGGCGTGCCTGCCACGGAGCAAGCCTCCTCCGGACCCGCCGTCCCGGATTTCACAGCGGCGTGAGCCTTTGCGGCGACACGGTTTCGACCTGTAACCGCCATGATCACGGCGCGTTGTACCGCATCGGACCAGGATGGCCTGCGGACGGGATCACGCCCGATCCGGCAAACGGCTCGTTTCATCGGCATCGAACAAGGACCACAACCATGTTGCGTTTCCTGACCACCCTCGCCGCCGCAGGCGGGCTCGCCCTGGGCTTGTCGGCCTGCGATCCGTACAGCCCGGGCCAGCGCGCCGTCGGCGACGCCGAAGCGGGCGCCGTCCTCCGGGCAGATCAGCGCCTGGGGGCGGCCCTCGCCCTTGCGCGCGGTGGGCGTCTCCCTGAAGGTGGAGTTCAGGGACGTGCCGGCCGGGGCGGCCACGAGG
>CAXTOD010000166.1:0-6429 GCA_964245705.1 uncultured Acetobacteraceae bacterium | reverse complement strand
GCAGGGGCCGCCCCGGCAACCGCGGACGCCGAGCCGGCCCCTGCCCCGGCGGGCCCCTCCCTGCCGAAGCTGCTGCCTCGCGTCCTGCACCGCGCCGGCGCCCCGTCGCCGGTGTCGGACCGCGAGGTCACCGCCCATGTCTGCCGGGCCGCCTCCACCTCCGTGGCACCCTGGACCCGGATCGAGACCCTGTTCGACCGCCGCGTGATCCTGACCGCGATCGGCACCCATTTCTGCGAGCCGGTGGTGCTGGTGCTGTGGCGCGACGGCGGCCGCAGCTGGAGCAACGGCGACTCCGCCGTCAGCGCCGGCTTCCTGGCCTCGCTGGCCGGCGTGCTGGAGCACGACCAGGTGCAGCGCGAGCTGGCCCGCCAGTCCGGCGCCGACACCCTGACCGGCCTGCTGAACCGCGACGCCTTCACGATCGAGGTCAACCGCCGCCTCGACCGCCTTGATGCCGAAGGACTTTCCGCAACACTTATGGTCGTAGGCCTAGACCGCTTCGGAGAGATCAACGCGACGCACGGGCCGGAACGCGGCGACGACGCGCTGCGCCAGGCGGCGCACGTGCTGCGCGACGCGGTGCGGCCGACCGACCTGGTGGCGCGGCTCGGGGGCGACGTGTTCGCGCTGTGGCTCGACGGGGCGGACCAGTTCGCCGCCGCCGAGCGTGCGGAGGTGCTGTGCCAGAAGGGGGTGACGGTGACCCTTGCCGAGGGCGTCCAGCTGCAGGTGTCAGTGGGCCTGACGACGCGGCCCAGCCGGTCCTTCGAGACGATCGAGACCCTGCTCGAGCAGGCGCATGCCGCACTGGCCGCGATCAAGCTGGCCGGCGGCGGCCGCTGGCACTTCTACAACGAGGGAGTAGGCACGTGACCGCGTTCCGGCCTGACATGCTGCAGGACCTGGAGACGAGGCCGGAGGCCGCGGGCAACCGGCCCCCGCATCCGTCGGCAGCGCCCGCCAACGATCCTCGGGTTCCGCTCCCGGCCCAGGCGCTGCTGTCCTTGATCTGCAGGCTTCTCCCCGCCGATCGCGAGGCGGAGGCAACGCAGCACGCGCAGCGCCTGGCGGCACGGATCGAGGCGCGGGTCGCGCAGTGCCGGGCCGAGATGATCAGGGCCAAGCTCGGCGTGGCCGCTCCGGCGATGACGGCACGCCTGGAAGCGGACACGGCGGAAGTCGGCGAGATGCTGCTGGAGCTGGCCGGGAGCCTTGATGTTTCGTCCGCCCTGGTGCTGCTCAACGAGCCCGGGTCATGCTTCGACCTCGACGGGCTGCTGGGCAGCGGAGTGCCGGAGCTGCGCGAGGCGGCGCTGGATGCCCTGACGCCGGGACACGGCGCGGTTCGGTTCGACCGGCTGGTCCGGAACGCCTGCATCGCCCAGATACGCAGCGCGATCAGCCGCCTGCCGCTGGGCGCCATGGACCGTGCGGCGCTGCGCCAGCAGATCGGAGAGCAGCGGCCGTCGAGTGGTTCGGCTGCCGACGGGAGCAGGGACGGAGGAGAGCCCGCTTTCCTGGAGGCGCTGCGCCGCGGCGATCATGCCGCCGCCCTGGCGCTGCTGTCCGCCGCGGCCCTGGTGCCTCGGGACCTGGTCGCCGGGACGGCAGCGTTGCGCAATCAGCGAGGGCTGGTCAGCCTGGCCTGGAAGGCGGGCTACTCGATGCGCGCCGCTGTCCTGCTGCAAAGCCAGATCGCCGGCATTGCCCCGGACGCCCTCCTGCGCGCCACCGCCGACGGCGGCTGTCCGCTCGGCCGCAGCGAGATGGTCTGGCAGATCGGCCTGCTGTCGCGCATGTCTCCCTGAGGCTCCAGGCCGCCTCCGGCGGCTTGGCGCCGGTCAGGCAGCGCGGATCAGGGTTCCGGGTCCGGCGGAGGTGAACAGCTCCAGCAGGCAGGCATGCGGCACCCGTCCGTCCAGGATCACCGCCGCGCGCGCGCCCTGTGCCACTGCGTCCAGGCAGGTCTCGACCTTCGGGATCATGCCGCCCGAAATGGTGCCGTCGGCGATCCCTGCCCGCGCCTGCCCGGCGGTCAGTTCCGGGATCAGCCGCTTGTTTGCGTCCAGCACGCCGGGCACGTCGGTCAGCATCAGCAGGCGGGTGGCGCTCAGCGCACCGGCGACCGCGCCCGCCGCGGTGTCGGCGTTGATGTTGTAGGTCTGGCCGTCCTCGCCGATGCCGACCGGGGCGATCACCGGGATCACCCCGGAGCCGGACAGGGCGTAAAGCACGCGGGTGTCGACCCGCTCCGGCTCGCCGACGAAGCCGAGGTCCAGCACCCGCTCGATCCGGCTGTCCGGGTCGCGCACGGTGCGGGTCAGCCGGCGGGCGCGAAGCAGGTTGCCGTCCTTGCCGGAGATGCCGACCGCAAGCGCCCCGGCGCGGTTGATCAAGGCGGCGACCTGCTTGTTCACCGAGCCGGACAGGACCATCTCGATTACGTCGACCATCGCCGCGTCGGTGATGCGCAGGCCGTCGACGAAGCTCGACTTGATGTCGAGCCGGTCAAGCATGGCGTTGATCTGCGGGCCGCCGCCGTGCACCACCACCGGGTTGACGCCCACCAGCTTTAGCAGCGCGATGTCGTGGCCGAACGCTTCGGACAGCGCCGGGTCACCCATGGCGTGGCCGCCGTACTTCACCACGATCGTGTCGCCGGCATAGCGGCGCAGGAACGGCAGGGCGCTCGCCAGCACGGCGGCCTGCTCACCGGCAGTCCGGAGGGCGTCGTCGTCCATCGTCATTGGCGTCGGTCCTTCACCGCTCGGGACAGGAGGGAAGACTACAGCGCCAGCCCGGCCAGCGCCGCACGCAGTTCCGGGATTCCGGCGCCGGTGCCGCTGCTGGTGACGAGCACGACCGGATGCGCGGCCGCGAAGGTGCCGGCCAGCGCCTCGACCTCGGCCAGCTTGGCGGCGAGTGCTGCCGGCTTCGGCACGTCGCACTTGGTCAACACCAGCTGGAAGATCACGGCGGCACGGTTGAGCAGGGTCATCGCCTCGCGGTCGTTCTCCTTGAGCTCGACCCGCGCGTCCAGCAGCAGCAGCACCCGGCGCAGCGTCGGGCGGCCGCGCAGGAAGTTGAACATCATCCCCTGCCAGTCCTCCTTTACCTCGCGGTTGGCCTTCGCGTAGCCGTAGCCCGGCATGTCGACCAGGGTCATCCGGCCGGACAGGGCGAAGAAGTTGAGCTGCCGGGTGCGGCCGGGCTCCGAGGAAGCGCGGGCCAGCGCCTTGTACCCGGTCAGGGCGTTGATCAGGCTCGACTTGCCGACGTTGGAGCGGCCGGCGAAGGCGATCTCGGGCAGGTCCGGATCCGGCAGCTGGTCGATCCGCTGCGCGCCGTGGAAGAAGCGGCACGGGCCGGCGAACAGCAGGCGCCCGGCTTCCAGCGCCTCGGCCTGCTCCTCCGCGGTCGGCGCCTGCGGCGTGAACCCGCTGCCGGCGTCCGCGCGGCTCAGTTCTGCACCGTGCTGACCCGGCGCGCGCCGCCAGCAAGGCGGGTGCGCCGCTGGATCAGCCATTGCTGCGTCACCGTGAGCAGGTTGTTCCAGCAGTAGTAGATCACCAACCCGGCCGGCTGGCGCGCCAGCACGAAGGTGAAGATCAACGGCATGATCTGGAACAGCCGCGCCTGCGCCGGGTCGGCCGGCGGCGGGTTCATCCGCTGCATCAGCAGCATGGTGCCGCCGAGCACGATCGGCCACACGCCGAGATGCAGGAACGGGCTCAGCACCGACGGGTCGAACGGGAGGAGCCCGAACAGGTTGAACAGGTTGGTGGGGTCCGGCTCCGACAGGTCGCGGATCCAGCCGAAGAACGGCGCGTGCCGCATCTCGATGGTGACCACCAGGTCCTTGTACAAGCACCAGAACACCGGCACCTGCACCAGCATCGGCAGGCAGCCGGCGGCCGGGTTGGCGCCTTCCTGCTTGTACAGCTGCATCATCTCGGTGTTCATCGCCACCGCGTCGCCCTTGTGGCGCTCGCGCACTGCTTGCATCTTCGGCGCCAGCAGCTTCATCTTGGCCATGGAGCGGAACTGTTTAATCGCAAGGGGGAAGAAGAGGGTCTTGACGATCAGGGTGAAGGCGAGCAGCGCCAGGCCGAAGTTGCCGAGGGCCGTGTTCAGCCAGTCCAGCACGTAGAAGATCGGCTTGGTCAGGAACGCGAACCAGCCGAAGTCGACCGCCTTCCAGAAGTCGGTGGCGTGCTCGCGCCCCTGGTAGGCTTCCAGCAGGTGGACCTCCTTGGCGCCGGCGAACACGTGGCTGACGGTGTCGAGCGTGCCGCCGGCGGGCACGGGGAGCGCCGCCTCGCTGATGAAGTCGACCTGGTACACCCCGGCGCCGGCGTTGGCGTCGTAGCGGTAGCTGCCGGTCATCGCGTGGTTGCGGTCGGGGAGGATGGCGGTGAGCCAGTACTTGTCGGTGATGCCGCCCCAGCCGCCGTCGGGACCGGCCGCCTGCACGGCGGACCAGCCGGTGCCGCTGTTCTCGGCGGCATGGCTCTTGAGGCTGGTGTAGGACATCTCCTCCAGGCGGCCGCCGATCACCGCGATCGGGCCCTCGTGCACCAGGTAGCCGCCGGTCACCTGCGGGGTGTAGGAGCGGCTGACGCGGGACCAGGGGTACAGCGAGACCGGCTGGCCGGAGGTGTTGCGTACCCGCTGCTCGGCGGTGAACATGAAGTCGCGGTCGACCGACAGCACGATCTGGAACAGGAGGCCGGC
Source organism: uncultured Acetobacteraceae bacterium (assembly GCA_964245705.1). GTDB lineage: Bacteria > Pseudomonadota > Alphaproteobacteria > Acetobacterales > Acetobacteraceae > Lichenicola. Next base: position 1,692 of record CAXTOD010000166.1, on the reverse strand, counting down.
ACCGTTGTCCCAGGACAGGGTGACCGGGTGCCCGGCGGTGAGGCGGGGACCGTCCGCGGTCCAAAGGGTGCTGCCGGTCGGCACCCTGGTGCCGCCCGCGACGGCGCTCCAGCCGAACTGGACGATGTTAGGCTGCTTCCGGTCCTGCGGCTCCAGCACGCGCACCTGCGGGCTGTCCGGCTTCAGGGTTTCCCGGTAGTCGGTCAGCAGAAGGTCGTCGAGCCGGGCGCCGAGGAGGTCGATGCTGCCGTGCATGCGCGGCGCGTCGATCGACAGGCGCTTGTCGGAGGATGGCGGGGGAATTGCCGCCGGCTCCGTGCCGGGCGGGGCCAGCTCGGTCACCGGGCGCGGCGCGTCGGCGGCCGGCGTCGACTGCGTGCTGCGCGCTTCCTGCTGATGCACCCGGTTCTGCGGCGGCATCAGCCGCTCGAAGCCGAGGATGATCGCGAGCGAGATCAGGAACGCGAGGAAAAGGCGCTTGTTGTCCATCAGCGGAACAGCCGATCTCGATCAGGTTTGCACGGAAGCGGCGCAGGAGCAGCGCGCCGGCGGCACCGGGTCGTGGCCGCCCGGGTGCCACGGGTTGCAGCGCAGGACGCGCCGCACGGCAAGCCCGCCGCCGCGCACGACGCCGTGCCGGTCGAGCGCCTGCAGCGCGTAGTCGCTGCATCCGGGCGAGAACCGGCAGTTCGGGCCCAGCACCGGCCGCAGCACGAGCTGGTAGGCGCGGATCAGGACGCGGAGCCCGAGCCGGACGAGGAAGCCGATCACGGGGTCCGGCGATCGGCGGCGCACACGCCGGTCCGCTTCAGCGCCCGCCGGAGGTCGTCGACCAGCGCCGGGAACGGGCGCGACCGCGTGCCGTCGCGGCCGATCAGCACCAGGTCGACGCCGCACAGGGCCGATCCGCGGTCGGCCTGGTCGCGGAGCAGCAGCCGCGCCGCTTCGCGCAGCCGGCGCTTGGTGCGGTTGCGCACCACCGCGTTGCCAACCTTCTTGGTGACGGTGAAGCCGAGCCGGACCGGCGCGTCGTCGTTGCGCGGCAGGGCCTGCAGCACCAGCCCCGGCATCGGAGCCTTGGCGCCCTTGGCGGCAACGCGGAGGAACTCGGCGCGACGCTTGAGCCGGGGGGAAGTCGCCATGGCGGCACCGTTTCCTGCGGCCGGGTGGATCCGGCCGGACAGTTCTCAGGCGGACAGTTCTGAGGCGGCCTGTTCTCAGGCTGACAGGCGCTTGCGGCCCTTGGCGCGGCGGCTGGACAGCACGTTGCGGCCGCCAACCGTTGCCATGCGGGCGCGGAAGCCGTGGCGCCGCTTGCGCACCAGCTTGGACGGTTGATAGGTGCGCTTCACGCTGCATCCTCCTGGGCGGGTCGGGGTCGTGGACAAGCGGAGGCGCCGCCGCGCCGCGCGCAGCCACCTCCGGAGCGGCGGCTTATAGGCGCCCGGAGGCCGGAGCGTCAACCGAGGCGCGGATCAGGAGGCCGTGTCGCATCGGTAATGGCTTGAGCTGCCGGCCGTATCGTCCGATGCTTGGACCCGCATGCTCCGTTCGCGCCCGATCCTCCGCTCGATCCTGCCGGCAGGCCTGGTGCTGCTGGTGTCGCTTGCGGTGCTGCCCGGCGCGGTGCCGAAGCTGGTGCGGGCGGTGGCGCCGGCCCTCGCCGCCCTGGCGGCCGGGCTGGCGCTGGGA
>CAXTOD010000165.1:5998-6469 GCA_964245705.1 uncultured Acetobacteraceae bacterium | reverse complement strand
TCCCCGCCCTGGCCTGGAGCCTCGACCATGGCTGATCCGGTCACGCCGGCTGCGGCCGAGCGCCCCGCAACCCCCTGCCCGATCTGCGGCCGGCCGTCGCAGGCGCGGCACCGCCCGTTCTGCTCGGTCCGCTGCGCCGATGCCGACCTCGGCCACTGGCTCACCGGCCGCTACCGCATCCCCGGACCGCCGGTCGATCCCGACGATCCGGCCGGCGGCCGGCTTGATCCGGAGGAGGGCATGGGCTAAAGCCTGCGCCACCAACGGACCGGCGCCGCGCCACGTCCAGCAGGGCACAAGCCCGGGTAGCTCAGTTGGTAGAGCATGCGACTGAAAATCGCAGTGTCGGTGGTTCGAATCCGCCCCCGGGCACCATGTCCTGCCGCTGCCTTTCCGCCCCGTCCCCGTTCCCGGAGGGCTCGTTCATGACGGCGCCGAGTGACGCTGCCGCCGCCGAGCCGCTCCTCGACC
>CAXTOD010000165.1:0-5988 GCA_964245705.1 uncultured Acetobacteraceae bacterium | reverse complement strand
GAGGACGTGCGGGCGCGCCTGCGCCACGTGCTGCGCGACCTCGGCGAGACCGGCCGCCTGTGGCGCCTGTGCTGGACCCTGGGCTGGCTGGACGTGAAGCTGCGCTACCGCGGCTCGGTGCTGGGCCCGTTCTGGCTGACCGCCTCCACCGCGGTGATGGTGGGCGCCATGAGCCTGCTCTACACCACGCTGTTCCGCATCGACCTGCGCAGCTACATGCCGTTCCTGTCGCTGTCGCTGGTGCTGTGGGGCTTCATCGGCGGCGTGGTGAACGAGGGCGCCACCTGCTTCACCTCGGCCGAAGGCATGATCCGCTCCATGCGCCTGCCGTTCGCGCTGCACGCGGCGCGCTGCATCATCCGCAACATCCTGGTGCTGCTGCACAACGTGCTGGTGATCGTGGTGGTGTTCGCGGTGTTCCGCATCTGGCCGGGCCAGCACGCGCTGTGGGCGCTGCCGGGTGCGGCGCTCTGGCTGCTCGACGCCGTGGCCGCCTGCCTGCTGCTGGGCACGCTGGGTGCCCGCTACCGCGACATCCCGCCGATCATCTCCAGCCTGATGCAGATCTTCTTCTTCATCAGCCCGATCATCTGGCGGCCGGAGCTGATCACCCGCGGCCACGCCTGGCTGCAGCTGAACCCGTTCTATGCGCTGATCGAGATCGTGCGGCGGCCGCTGCTGGGCGAGCAGGCCAGCGCGCACCTGTGGCGGCTGTCGGTCTACGACAGCGTCCTGCTGTGGAGCGCGGCCCTGCTGCTGTTCATGCGCGTGCGGGCCCGCCTCGCCTACTGGATCTAAGGCGGTGGACGCGTTCCCGTCCCGGTCGGGCGCCGGCGTCGTGGTGCAGGACCTGCACGTCACCTTTCCGCTCTACCACGGCAGCGCGCGCACCCTGCGCAAGACCCTGGCCAAGGTCGCCTCCAGCCGCTTCGAGCAGGACCAGCAGCAGCGCATGGTGGTGCAGGCGCTGCGCGGCGTCTCCTTCTCGCTCCGTCCCGGCGACCGGCTTGGGCTGGTGGGCGGCAACGGTGCCGGCAAGACCACCCTGCTGCGCGCACTGGCCGGCATCTACGAGCCGGTGGCGGGACGGGTCACGGTGCGCGGCGAGATCAACGCGCTGCTCGACACCAACCTCGGCATGAACTCGGAACTCACGGGCCGCGAGAACATCGCGCTGCGCGGGCTGCACGCCGGGCTGACGCCGCGGCGCATCCGCGCGGTCGAGGACGACGTGCAGGACTTCGCCGACCTCGGCAGCTTCCTCGACATGCCGGTGCGCACCTACAGCTCCGGCATGGTGGTGCGCCTCGGCTTCGCGCTCGCAACCTCCATCCGGCCCCGCGTGCTGCTGATGGACGAGTGGTTCCTGGCCGGCGACACCAACTTCATGACCAAGGCGCAGAACCGCCTCGAGCAGCTGGTGCGCCAGGCGGAGATCCTGGTGATCTCCACCCACCAGCTCGACGTGGTGGCGGCGTGGTGCACGCAGGTGCTGTGGATGGACGCCGGCACGATCCGCCTGCAAGGGCCTCCCGAGGAGGTGCTGCCCGCCTATACGGCCGACGAGCCGTCGCCTGCGGGCCGGGACCTCGTCAGGGACGCGGCCAGCGTCGGCTGAGGGATATCGGCTGGGGCGGATGGTGGGCCGGGTGGGTTTCGAACCCACGACCATTCGATTAAAAGTCGAATGCTCTACCGCTGAGCTACCGGCCCAAGGCGCAGGCGGGCCTCCTGGCCCGCCCGTTGTCACGTCAGGCGGCGGGCGCGAACGCCGGACGCATGGTCACGATCCGGTCGGGATCGCTCACGATGCCGCTCCCGCCGGCGCCCCGCTTGATCTGGTCGACCAGCTCCATGCCTTCAATGACTTCACCGAAGATGGTGTACTGCCCGTCCAGGCTCGGCGCCGGCGCGAACATGATGAAGAACTGACTGTTGGCGCTGTGCGGGTGGGCGGTGCGTGCGGCGCCAAGGGTTCCGCGGACGAACTTCACCTTGTTCGTGAACTCGGACTTCAGGTCCGGCAGCTGGCTGCCGCCGGTGCCGGTGCCGGTCGGGTCGCCGCCCTGGGCCATGAAGCCCTCGATCACCCGGTGGAACGGCACGTTGTCGTAGAACCCTTCGGCCGACAGGGAGCGGAACCGCTCGGCGTGCGCCGGCGCCAGGTCCGGACGCAGCCGGATCACGACGCGGCCGCTCTTGAGCTCGAGGTGGATGAGGTCCGCATCGGGTGCGGCGGTGCTGTCGGACATGGGAACTTCCTTGGAGGTCGCGCGGATCAGCGCAGCTTGGCCAGGATCCGGGCATGCGTGAAGGTCGGCACGAAGGAGGAGATCTCGCCGCCGAGCCGGGCGATCTCCTTCACCAGCCGCGAGGAGATGAACTGGTAGCGCTCGGTCGCCATCAGGAACAGCGTCTCGATCCCCGGGTCGAGGCGATGGTTCATGCCGAACATCTGCGTCTCGTAGTCGTAGTCGGTGACGACGCGAAGCCCGCGTATGATCACGTTCGCGCCGTTCTGCCGGGCGCACTGCACAAGCAGGTTGTCGAAACCGACCACCTCGATCGGGGTGCCGGTGTCGGCGGCGATCGGCGCCACCTCGTGCGCCACGCAGTCGACCCGCTCCTCCAGGCTCATCAGCGGCTGCTTGCCGACGTTCGCCGCCACGCCCACCACCAGGCGCTCCACCAGCCGCGCGCCGCGCGCGATGACGTCGAGGTGGCCCCGGGTGATCGGGTCGAAGGTGCCCGGGTAGAGGCCGACATGGACCCGCGCGTCAGGCATCGCCGTCCTCCTGCAGGTCGGCCGGATCCGGATCCGCCGGCCCCGCCTCGAACGGGTCGCCCAGGCTCGGTTCCAGCGGCGTCGGCTCGAGCGGAGACGGCTCCAGCGTCAGCGCGCCCGACGCGGCCGCACCGTCCGCCAGCCCGTCCGCCGCCAGCCCGTCGATTGGCAGCCCGTCGACCGGCATGGCCTCGCCCTCCGGCACCTCGTCCTCCAGCACTGGGAACACGCTGGTCACGTGCTCGGCGCCGCCGAGGCGGAACAGCGTCACCCCCATCGACTGCCGCGCGGTGATCCGCACCTGGTCCACCGGCACGCGGATCAGCCGCCCCGCGTCGGTCACCAGCATCACGTCGGTGCCGTGCAGCACCGGCAGCGTCGCCACCACCGCCGAGCCGTTGCGCCGCGGCGACAGCGTCACGTTGGCAATGCCGAGCCCGCCCCGGCCGCTGACCCGGTAGTCGTAGGCCGAGGAGCGCTTGCCGAAGCCGCCATTGGTGACGGTGAGCAGGATCTCCTCTGCCGCCTCCAGCTCGGCGAACCGCTCCGGCGACAGCACCGCCGCGGCGACCGCGTCCTCGCCGTCCGCATCCGCCGCCTCGGCCTCGATCTCGGCCACCGCCGCCTCCGTGTCCGCCGGCGTGGTCTCGGTGCGCCGCTTGGCGATCGCCATGCGCATATAGCCGGCCCGCTCCGACACGTCGGCCTCGACGTGGTTCAGCACCGCCAGGCTGTTGACCTCGTCGCCCTGCCCCAGCCGGATGCCGCGCACCCCGGAGCTGTCCCGCCCGGCGAACACGCGCAGCGTGTCGTCGGTGATCTGGAACCGGATGCAGCGCCCGAGCCGGGTCGCCAGCATCACGTCCTGGCCTTCGCGGCAGGTGGCGACGCCGATCAGCCGGTCGCCGCCCTCGCCCCACTCCTCGTCCAGCTTCATCGCGATCAGCCCGGACGCCCGGACGTTGCGGAAGTCGCTCAGCCGGTTGCGCCGTATGCTGCCGCTGGCGGTCGCGAACACCAGATGGAGGTTCTCCCACAGCGTCTCGTCCTGCGGCAGCGGCAGCACGGCCGTGATCGAGTCGCCGCCCAGCTCCGGCAGCAGGTTCACCAGCGCCCGGCCCTTGGCGGTCGGGCTCGCCTCGGGCAGCCGCCACACCTTCTCCCGGTACGCCTTGCCGCCGGACGAGAAGAACAGCACCCACTGGTGGGTGTGGGCGTTGAAGGAGCGCGTCACGATGTCGTCGCCGCGTCGCCCGGCGGCGGTGCGGCCGCGGCCGCCGCGGTTCTGCGCCCGGAAGGTTTCCAGGGCCGTGCGCTTGATGAAGCCGTCCCGGGTGATGGTGACCACCATCTGCCCGGGCTCGATCAGGCTCTCGTCGGTCTGGTCGCCGGCGACGTCCGAGATCTCGGTCAGGCGCGACGTCGCCACCTCCGCCCGCACCGCCACCAGCTCGTCGCGCATCACCTCCAGCCGGCGCGGCCGGCTGCCGATGATCTCCAGCAGCTCGTTGATCCGGGTGCCGACCTCGGCGAGCTCGGCGTGGATCCTGTCGCGCTCCAGCCCGGTCAGCCGGGCCAGCCGCAGCTCCAGGATGCCGCGCGCCTGCGCTTCCGTCAGGCGCACCCGCCCGTCCACCACGACGTTGCCCTCGTCGTGGATCAGGCTCAGCAGCGGCTCGATCTCGTCCGCCTCCCAGGCCCGCGCCATCAGCGCCTCGCGGGCGCTGGCCGAGTCGGGCGCGGTGCGGATCAGCGCGATCACCGCGTCGATGTTGGCCACCGCGATCACCAGCCCGACCAGCAGGTGGCCGCGGTCGCGGGCCTTGTTCAGCTCGAACCGGGCGCGCCGGAGGATCACCTCCTCGCGGAAGCTGATGAAGGCGACCAGCACCTCCTTCAGTCCCATCAGCCGCGGCTGCCCCTCGTTCAGCGCCAGCATGTTCACCCCGAACGAGGTCTGCAGCTGGGTGAAGCGGTAGAGCTGGTTCAGCACCACCTCGGGCGTGGCGTCGTTCTTGATCTCGATCACCAGGCGCATGCCGGAGCGGTCGCTCTCGTCGCGTATGTTGGAGATGCCCTCGACCTGCTTGGCCCGGACCAGGTCGGCGATCTTCTCCTGCAGCGTCGACTTGTTCACCTGGTACGGGATCTCGGTGACCACGATCGCCTTGCGGTCGCGCCGTATGTCCTCAATCTCGGCCCGCGCCCGCACCAGCACCGAGCCGCGCCCGGTCTCGAACGCCGAGCGGATGCCGGAGCGCCCGAGGATGATGCCGCCGGTGGGGAAGTCCGGCCCCGGCACGATCTTCATCAGCGCGTCGAGCGACAGGTCCGGCTCGGCGATCAGCGCCAGCGTCGCGTCGATCACCTCGCCCGGGTTGTGGGTCGGGATGTTGGTTGCCATGCCGACCGCGATGCCGGCGGCGCCGTTGATCAGCAGGTTCGGGTAGGCGGCGGGAAGAACCTTGGGCTCCTCCTCGCTCTCGTCGTAGTTCGGCCCAAAATCGACCGTGTCGCGGTCGATGTCGTCGAGCAGGAACATCGCCGGCCGGCCGAGCCGTGCTTCGGTGTAGCGCATCGCCGCCGGGCTGTCCCCGTCGACCGAGCCGAAGTTGCCCTGCCCGTCGATCAGCCGCAGCCGCATCGACCAGGATTGCGCCATCCGCACCATGGCGTCGTAGATCGAGGCGTCGCCGTGCGGATGGTACTTGCCCATCACGTCGCCGACCGCGCGTGCCGACTTGCGATACGGCTTGTCCGGGGTGAAGCCGCTTTCGCGCATGGAGTACAGGATGCGCCGGTGCACCGGCTTCAGCCCGTCGCGCACGTCCGGCAGCGCCCGGCTGACGATCACCGACATCGCATAGGCGAGGTAGGAGGACTGCATCTCCTCCTCGATCGTCACCGGCGTCATGTCGGAGGGTGCCGGCTCGGACGGCCCCAGTTCGGGCGGGAACGGCGGCGCCGGCGGCTCGGGAATATCGCTCAACAGGAAACCCGTCAGTCTGGCGCCGGACCCGGATCCGCCGGGCGCAGGGCGCCGGCTGCCTGGTCAGGCGCGCAAGGAAGCACGGCTCCGCCTCGCGCGCGCCGCTTCGTGCAGACTAGCACGCGCGCGCCCGTCGCGAAAACACGGGGGCGCGTGCGCCGCCGCCGCTAGAACGGGATCTCGTCGTCCAGGTCGCTGCCCGACGGTTCCCAGC
>CAXTOD010000164.1:0-6500 GCA_964245705.1 uncultured Acetobacteraceae bacterium | reverse complement strand
AGGTGGCCCAGAAGTCGACCAGCACGGGCACGCGCCGACTGTCCTCGATGACGTCGGCCATGAAGCTGTCCTGGTCGCCGTCGACGATGATGGGGGCCTCGGCGGGGGTGGCGGCGGGCGGCCTGGCCTCGGCCGCCGGCCGGGCTCGGGGAGTGGGGGTGCCGGCGCTGCCGGGCCGGGGCTGGCCGATGATGTAGTCCATGGGTCGTTGATCCTGCGCCTGCACGCAGCGTCCGCCGCGCCGTTGGAGCCGTTAACATTGTCGTCTGCCGGTCCGGGTGCAAGCGTGGACGGGTCCGGACGGATGGCGAGGCGGACGCGATCCCCTTGCGCCGGGCGCGGAAGCCTTCTAAAAGCCCGCCACCGCATCGGAGCGCGGGCGTAGCTCAGGGGTAGAGCACAACCTTGCCAAGGTTGGGGTCGAGGGTTCGAATCCCTTCGCCCGCTCCAAGACGAGCCAGGCGAAAGCAACGGCTGACACGTCCTGGGTGAAGGGATCCGGCTTCTCCCCATTCTTGTCCGTCAGAATTTTGTCGGGAACATTACGGACGGCCCTGGAGGTTGTCATGAGCCCGGCATGGGATCGGCGGTGGAGCTAGCTCCTCTGATCGATGACCCGCAGGCCGCACCCCGCTCGATGTTCCTGATGAAGCTTGAGTGACGGCGCTGATCAAGGCTCTTGCAGCTCCGCGTCTGACGCTGATGCCTAAGGCGGCGGGGCAGCGACGCCACGATCATGAGGCGCCACAGTGGCTCCCGCCGCCAGCCCGCAAGGTAGCTTTCCGATCTTCGGCATCGCCGAGTCCAACTGGGACGCGCACAAGAACGACTGCAGCGGCTTCGTACGAGCCGTGGCGCTGGCCGTGGGCGTGCCAATGACCGGCTTGGCGAACGCCATGGTGGACAACTGGAACAACGACCCGAGCTGGACAAAGCTGGGCAACGATCCTGCCAAGGCGAGCCAATTGGCGGCACCGGGCTACCTCGTGGCCGCTGGCAAGAAGGAAGCCGGACACGGTCATGTTGTGGTCATCGTGCCGGGAAAAGGGCCGCACAAGACCGCCATGGGCTACTGGGGACGGCTGGGCGGCATCGGGTTCAAGAACAAGGGGCTCAACTTCGCCTGGAAGCGTGCCGATCTGGCGGACGTGCAGTATTTCGCCAAGCCGATTCCGAGCCTGAGGGCGAAGCCGTGAAAGCGAGCCTTCTGAGCGTCCTTAAGAGCATCGCCGTCGTGGGCAGCGCTCTGGCATCAGGCACCGGACCGGCATTGGTCCAGGTCATCCCCCAAGGCTCCTCAGCGGAGGCCGGACGCTACCATCTCGACCTCGGGGAACCCGACGACCCCAGGACCCCCCGCGCCTGGCAGGAGCCGATCCGGATCACCAGCACCGGGAAGGCTGGCTGCGCAGTCAGCGAGGACGTGGCGATCGTTGAAAGGCCGTTGAGCATGACGCAGGGCCACCTGCTCTACATCACGACCTATTCCGGCAGCGAGAGCCAGGTCTACGTGGTGGATGCCCAGACCTGCGCCGTGAGGTGGGCCAGCCCCAGCTTCGTGGGTGCCCCAAGGTTCACGGCGGGGATCCTCACGCTGCCGGGCCACCGCCCGCTCAAGGTCGGAGCCGATGGGTTGCCAGTGACGCGGTAGTGGAGGCTTGAGGGGTCGTCGGGACGCCCAGTGTAGCGGGATCGGCGGAAGGCGTGGGCCTACCGCTTCATTCTGCTCGGGAAGCAGTGGCGCCCGCCCCAGCCTTTGCAGGCACGACTTGCACCTGCCAGGTGGATGGCCGAGGAAGCTCGCAGGCCGGTCAGCCGTGCCAGTTGGACATAGCCCGCGCGATTTCCGCCGCCACCAACGGTGAAGATGCCGTCTGACTGCTGGTCAAGTCTCACGGTCATCATGAGGTCACGACGTGGACGGGAGCAGTGCGTCGTCCTGACGACCACGTCGACGTTTCCGGCATCAAGTCGATAGAGATCGTCTTGCTGCTCATGAACGTCCGTCCGTCGGGTGATCCGGTCACGGCAGGAAGGCCGCGGGGAAAAGCCTGGTCGCTCCGCCCTGCCTCGACGTCACGGATGAACGCTTCAGGACGCTCGGCTGTCCGGGACCACCGGCTTCACGGGAAAAGGCCCCGGAGGCGCTTGCCGGCCCGCACCTTTCCCACCCCGATCGCCATTGCCGCGATGCGGTTGGACACCCGCCGTTCCAGCGCGCGGGTGCGCACCTCGGTGAACGCGCCGTCCAGCAGGTGCTCGAGCCGGTTGTTCACCTCGGCCTCGGTCCAGAACAACCGCTGCAGGTCCTGCACCCACTCGAAATAGCTCACGATCACGCCGCCGGAATTGCACAGGATGTCCGGGATGACGAAGATGTCGTTGCCCCGCTCGTCCAGCACCGCGTCGGCATCGGGCGTCGTCGGGCCGTTGGCGCCTTCCGCCAGGATGCGGCACCTCAGCCGCGGCGCGTTGGCGGCGGTGATGACCCGTTCCACCGCGGCGGGCACCAGCACGTCGCAGGGCTGCTCCAGCAGCGACGGTGCGTCGATCGTCATCTGGTTGGTGAAGCCGGCCAGCACCCCGTGCCGGGCCACGTGCCTCTCGATCGCCTCGAGCGGCAGGCCCTTCGGGTCGAACAGGGCGACGGTGTGGTCGCTGAGCCCGGTGATGCGCATGCCGTGGCGCCGGGCCAGGGTGTAGGCCGACACGCTGCCGACGTTGCCGAAGCCCTGCACGATCGCGGTGGCCCCCTGCGGCGACAGCCCGATGACGTCGCAGGCGCGGCGCACTAGGTGCGCGACGCCGCGGCCGGTCGCTTCCCGCCTGCCCTCGGTGCCGCCCAGGCTGACCGGCTTGCCGGTGACGATCTCGCTGACGGCATGGCCCTCGTGCACCGAGTAGGTGTCCATGAACCAGGCCATCACCTGCTCGTTGGTGCCCATGTCGGGCGCCATCACGTCTGTCTGCGGGCTGACGAAGGGGATCATCTCCTGCATGTAGCGGCGGGACACCGCTTCCAGCTCGCGCCGCGACAGGGAAGGCGGGTCGCAGGCGACGCCTCCCTTGGCGCCTCCATAGGGCAGGCCGGCGAGCGCGCACTTCCAGCTCATCCAGACCGCCAGCGCCGCGACCTCACCGATGTCGAGGGTGGAGGAGAACCGCGTGCCGCCCTTGGTCGGGCCGAACGTCAGGTGGTGCTGCACCCGGTAGCCCTGGAACACCACCAGCCGGCCGTCGTCCATGTGAACCGGCACGGACACCGCGACGGCGCGCTTGGGATACAGCAGCCGGTCGCGCTCGTCGTGCGGGATCTCGAGATGCTCGGCGATCAGGCCGAACTGGGTGCGTGCCATCTCGAAGACGGGGCCGGTGTAGATGGTCATGTGCACTCCTGCGCAGCGATCCGCCGCCGCGTTCCCGATGCGGAGCCTAGGAGGACGGTCATGGTTCGGCCATCCGCGAGTCCTGTTGCGCGCGCAGGTCTGGGGCAACGAAACGGGATTGCTCCGGTGCCCCGTCCGATAAAGGCGCAGTGTTTCCGGCGAGCAGGAAACAAACGGTAAATGCGTGGCCCGATGAAGCACGTTTCGAACGGTTCGCTCCCGCATCCTTTGTGGTTCTTGCCAAAATCGCGACGCGGACCGATGCCGGTCGTCACGTTGCGGATGCGTCCCGGCACTCGCGGAGTGCCGGGTTTCGGTCGCGATCATGGAGTTCGAGTCCGATCGGGGGAGAGCAGCATCGTTTCGTCGTTGGACGGATCTTAAGCATGGGATGGTATTCCGGGCGGGCCAGGGAGCCTGCCCATGCTTGTCGACCTCGAACCGTCCCGCCATTGCCTCGACACTGCGCAACCGACCTTGCCGCTGCCGGCGGAGGCCGTTGCGGCGGCGAGGTCGATCCGCGACGATCTCGACCGGGCTGGTGCGGCGATCGCGGCGGGCCAGCTGCAGCCGGCGGCCGAGCTGGTGCGGTCGGCGCTTGCGCGCGATCCGGATCATCCCCGCGGGCTGGGGATGCTGGGCCAGCTTGCCGTCTTCGACGGACGGCACGAGGCGGCGCTGGCACCCCTGCAGCGCGCGGTGGCGCGGGACGGGCGGCTCGAGTTCAGGATCTGGCTGTGCCTTTGCCTGGACCGGCTCGGCCGGCGGGCGGAGGCGTTGGACCTGCTCGGCCGGATCGTCGACACCCTGCCGCACACCGCCAACGCCCACTTCGCGGTCGGGCTGGTGCTGGACCGGGTCGGCTGCGTGGAGCACGCGGCCGGACTGTTCGCCCGCTGCGTCGCGCTCGATCCGGGCCGGGCGGATGCGCGCCACCGTCTCGGGCGCGCGCTGCAGACGCTCGGACGGTTCGAGCAGGCGGTCGAGGCCTATGCCGCGGCGATCCGGCTTCGCGACGCCGATGCGGCGTGCTTCGCCGACCTGAGCTCGGCGCTGTCGAACCTGGGCCGCTTCGGGCAGGCCTGCGAGGCGGGACGGATCGCGGTCGGGCTGGACGGGCAGTGCGCGGAGGCCTGCAACAACGTCGGGCACGCGCTGCTCAACCTGAACCGGAGCGCGGAAGCGGTCGGCTGGTACGAAAAGGCGGTCGCGATCCGGGAGGACTACGCGACTACGCGCTTCGGCCACGCGGTGGCGCTGCTGAAGTCGGGCGACTTCCGGCGCGGATGGCGCGAATACGAGTGGCGTTGGCGCGACTGCCAGACGCCGCGAGGGGATCTCGGCGTCCCGGCCTGGCAGGGCGAGCCGTTGGCCGGGCGGACGATCCTGCTGCATGCCGAGCAGGGGCTGGGCGACACGCTGCAGTTCGTGCGCTTCGCGGCCGCGGTGGCGGCGCGCGGCGCGCGGGTGGTGCTGGAGGTGCCGCGGCCGCTGGTGCGGCTGCTCGGCCGGATCGCGGGAGTGTCAACGGTGGTGGCGTGCGGCGATCCCTGGCCGGCGGTCGACCTGCACTGCCCGCTGGCGAGCCTGCCGATGCGGCTCGACCTGCGGATCGACGCGATCCCGGGCGCGCCCTACCTGCCCGGGCCGGTACGCGGACCGGCGCGGACGGACAGCGTTGGGTTGGTGGTCGGCCTGGTCTGGGCGGGCGATCCGCGCCGGGAGCAGCCGCGCTGCAACCTAGTCGACCGGCGCCGCTCGGCCAGCCTGGACCTGCTGTCGCCGCTGTTCGACGTCGCGGGCGTGCGGTTTCTCGGCTTCCAGCTCGGCGAGGCGCGGGACCAGGTCGTGGCCTGGGATGGGGTGGTGATCGACGCGATGGACGGCGTGGCGGACTTCGCCGACACCGCGTCGCGGCTGGGCGAGGTCGACCTGCTGATCACCGTCGACACCTCCATGGCGCACCTGGCGGGCGGGATGGGCCTGCCGGTGTGGATGCTGTCGCGGCACGACGGCTGCTGGCGCTGGCTGGAGGATCGGGACGACACGCCGTGGTATCCGTCCATGCGCATCTTCCGGCAGCCCTCGCCGGGCGACTGGCCGGCCGTGGTGGAGCAGGTGCGTGCGGCGCTGGTCGAGCGGGTGGCGGCGGCTCAGGAGGGCAGGGTGGTGTCCGGCGCCCAGTAGAGCAGGCGCCGGAGCAGGCGGTCGACCGCGGTCCAGAGGCCGATCGTCATGGCGGCCAGCACGAACAGGGCGGCGAACATCACGTCGGTCTGGATCCGGGCGTTGGCGTTCAGCATGACGTAGCCGAGGCCGGCGGAGGCGCCGACCCATTCGCCGATCACGGCGCCGATCGGCGCGATCGCGGTGGCGACGCGCAGCCCGGAGCCGAACGCGGGCAGGGCTGCCGGCAGTCGGACGTGCCACAGCAGCGACCACGGGCGGGCGCCCATGGTGCGGGCGAGGTCGAGCCAGCCGGGATCAGTGCGGCGCAGCCCATCGGCGAACGCGGCGGCGACGGGGAAGAAGATCACCAGCACTGCCATCACCACCTTGGAGCCCATGCCGAAGCCGAACCACAGCACCAGCAGCGGCGCCAGCGCGAACACCGGCACCGCCTGGCTGAGCAGCAGGATCGGCATCAGCCAGCGCTGCACCCGGGGCGAGAACACCATCAGCAGGGCGCAGGCGGCGCCGAAGGCGGTGCCGATCAGCAGGCCGAGCACGGTTTCCGTCAGTGTGGTCAGGGTGCTGGAGGCCAGCAGGCTCCGCTGCTGCCACAGGGCGCTTGCGACCGACCCGGGGCCGGGTAGCAGGTACGCCGGGATCCCGGCGGCGCGGCTCGCGATCCACCAGACCAGCAGCAGGGTCAGGAAGGTGACGAGGGGGCGGACGATCCGGGCGACGCGGCTCACGGCGCGTAGCCCACGGTCAGCAGGCGCATCAGCTCGCCCTGGGTGCGCAGCAGGGACGGGTCGTCCGGCGGGCGGGGGATCGGGCCTGGCACCCGGATCGGCGGGCCGAGCCGGGCCGGCTGGCCGGACAGCACCAGGAGGCGGTGGCCGAGGCGGCAGGCTTCCAGCGGGTCGTGGGTGATCAGGAGCACGGTGC
>CAXTOD010000163.1:1570-6523 GCA_964245705.1 uncultured Acetobacteraceae bacterium | reverse complement strand
GTGGACACGATCGCCGCCCGGGCGCCGCTATCGCGCAGGATATGAGCGTCGTCGCGCAAGGTATTGGTGACATACGTCGGCACCACCACCGCCCCCAGCGAAAGCAGCGCAGTCTCCGCAATGGGAAACTCCGGACGGTTCTCGCTGACCAGCAGCACCCGGTCGCCGCCGGCGACGCCCTGCGCCCGCAGCCCGGCGGCCACGGCTGCGACCGCGCCCGCGAAGTCGCGCCAGCTGGTCCGCCGCCAGCCGTTTGCGGTCCAGTGCCGCAGCATCGGCCGGTCGCCGTGGCGCGCGGCCAGGTCGAGCAGCATCCCGGGCAGGCTGTTCCAGCGATCGGCCAACGCTCCGCCCTCCTCCGGCGCCGCGTCCGGACGCCCATCAGGGCGCCCGGCTTAAAGGCAAACGCGGTGGGCGTCAGCGCGGAATCGACGCGCCGGAGCCGGAAGTGCGGAGCTGGGAAGCGCGCCGGCCTGCCGTACCGCAGCCAAGGCTCCGGGCGCTCAGCTCCCATCCCTGGCGCGGTGGGCGTCCGGGATGACGAACACCTCGTCCGCGCGGCCGTAGCCGCCGTCGGGCACCTCCTCGATCAGCACCATGGTGGTGGGACGGACCGCCTCGCCGAAATAGTCCACGAACAGGGAGGTGGTCCGGTGGATCAGCTCCTCCTTCTGCGCCTTGGACAGGGCGGCCTGCGGCAGCTTGAAGTTCGCGAACGGCATGGGGAACTCTCCTTGGCTCAGGGGGTGCCGTCCGGGACGGCGGGATGGAGCAGGCCGGCAAACCCGATGCGGCCGAGGAACTGCTCGCGGACGCGGTCGATCACCGCGAAGGACACCGACGCGCCGTCGTCGGCCGGGTCGACCACGACCCGGAACGGACGCCGGCCGCGCGGTGCCGCGACCACCGCCGCCACCGCGCGCGCCACCTCCGCCGGGTCGGCGTCGTCCGGCACGGTAGCGGCGAGCGCCTCCTTCATGCGGTCGGCGAAGCGGTCCGGCCAGGAGCGGGCGTAGTCCTGCGCGCGGGTGCCGTCCGCCGGCTCGCCGGCGTTGGCGAAGTGGTTCGTGCCCGTGGTGAAGACGCCCGGCACCACGATCGTGGTCTCGATGCCGAGCGGCGCCAGCTCCCGGGCATAGGCCACCGCCAGGGCGTCCATGCCCGCCTTGGCGGCGAAGTACGGGCCCAGCAGCGGCGGCACGCCGCCCGCGACGCTGCTGGAGCCGATCCACAGCAGGAGGCCGCGCCCGGCGCCGCGCATGTGCGGCAGGACCGCCCGGTTCACCCGCTGGCAGCCCAGCACGTTGACGTCGTACAACTCGGCCAGCTGTTCGGGCGTGAACGCCTCGCTCGGCCCGTAGGCCATGTGCCCGGCATTGTGCACCACCACGTCCAGGCGCCCGTGCGCGGCGACGATCGCGCCCACCGCGGCGGCCGCCGAGCCGTCCGACAGCACGTCCAGCTCGACCGCCCGCAGGTCGACGCCGTCGCGTTCCGCATGAGCGGCCAGCTGCTCCGCCTGCTCCGCGTCGCGGCCGGACAGGTCGCGCATGGACGCGTAGACGGCGTGTCCGGCCTCCGCGAGGGCAAGGGCGATCATGCGGCCGAAGCCGCTCGCGGCGCCGGTGACCAGGACGACCTGGTTCATGGCCCGGCTCCTAGACGACGCCGCCATTGGCACGCAGCACCTGGCCGTTGATCCAGCCGCCGTCGGGACCGACCAGGAACGCCACGGCACGGGCGATGTCCTCCGGCTCGCCCAGCCGCCCGAGCGGGATCATCTTCATCACCGCCGCGACCTCCTCCTCCGACTTGTCGCCGAGGAACAGCTCGGTCGAGACCGGGCCGGGCGCCACCGCGTTCACCGTGATGCTGCGGCTGCCCAGCTCCTTGGCCAGGATGTGGGTCATGGCCTCCACAGCACCCTTGGTCGCCGCGTAGGCCGCGTAGGTCGGCTGGTACAGCCCGACCACGCTCGACGAGAAGCTGACGATCCGCCCGCCGTCGCGCATCCGCCGCGCCGCCTCGCGCAAACCGTTGAAGGTGCCCTTGAGGTTGATCGCGACGTGCTGGTCGAACACCGCGTCCTCGGTGTCCGCGAGCGGCTTCAGCTTCATGATCCCGGCGTTGTTGACCAGCACGTCCACGCCACCGAACGCCGCCACCGCCTGGTCGAACAGCGCGGCGACCGCTGCCGGATCGCTCACGTCTGCCTCGACGGCGACGGCCTGGCCGCCGGCTCCCCTGATCCTGTCCACCAGCGCCTCGGCCGCGTCCCCGTTGCTGGCGTAGTTGACGACCACCGCGTGCCCGTCCCGCGCCAGCCGTGCCGCGACGGCGGCGCCGATGCCTTTCGACGAGCCGGTGACGATGGCGCATCGCTGCGTGTCTGCCATGGTAGGGTCCTTCCTGCCTGTTCTCCCGTCCCATACGGCTTGCCACTGGCGCGGTTTGGGCGCGTTGTCCGTGCCTGACTGGCCGACATCCTGGAACAATCGATGGACCGGATCGACGCGATGCAGGTCTTCGTCCGCGTGGTCGAGCGGCGCGGCTTTGCGCTGGCGGCGTCGGACCTCGGCCTGCCGCGCTCGCGCGCGTCGGAAGCGGTCCAGCAGCTGGAGCGGCATCTCGGCGTCCGCCTGCTGACGCGGACCACGCGCCGGATGACGCTGACGGCGGAAGGCGAGGACTACTACCGGCGCTGCCTGGCGATCCTGTCGGCGATCGGCGATGCCGACGCGGCCGTCGCGCGGACGATGCCGGCGGGATCGCTGCGGATCGACGTCCACAGCCGCTTCGCCCAGGAGTACCTGCTGCCGGGGCTGCCGGGCTTCCTCGACCGCTACCCCGGCATCCGGCTCCACGTGGGGGAGGGCGACCGCCTGGTAGACCTGGTGGCCGAGGGCGTGGACTGCGCCATCCGCGTCGGCAGGCCGGCCGATAGCGGCCTGGTGGGACGCAGGCTCGGCGCGCTCGCCGAGGGCACCTTCGCCAGCCCGGCCTACCTCGCGCGGCACGGCGTGCCGGCCTCGCCCGACGACCTGGACGGGCACCGGATGATCGGGCTTCGTGTCCACGGCGACCCGGACGGTCATGCCGCTCGAGTTCCAGGTCGACGGCGGCGTGCGCCTGGTCTCGCTTCCGGTGTCCGTCACCGTGTCGGCGGCGGCGACCAATGCGAGTTTGGCCCGGCTCGGCTTCGGGCTGGTCCAGGTGCCGCGCTACCGCGTCGCGCACGAGCTGGGGACCGGCGAGCTGGTCGAGGTGCTGGCGGACCACCCGCCGACCGACAGCCCCGTCTACCTGCTCTACCCCGAAGGCCGGCAGCTTTCGCCGCGCGTGCGCATCTTCATCGACTGGGCCTCGACCACGATCGCGGCCGCGATGGCGAGGTCGTGAGAAACCCGGCCCAGACCCTGCCGGCAACGCCCTGCACGCGATGCCGTGCGCGCGATGCCCTGCACGCGACGCCGGGCGCGCGATGCCGAACCGCCGTCCGGACGGCGTGCCGGCCTGCCGAGCCGGACGACCTGCTCCGCCGCCCCCCGGCACGGCCGTCTGGACCTCGGGCTCCTTGGGCGCGACACTGCCCGCCGCTCCCGTCTCCGGGTGACCGGGCGAAGGCTTCGCGGGAAGCCGGCGCGTCCGGACGTTGGGCTGACGCAGGTGACAGCAATGCGGGTTCTCGGTGCGTGGCTTGCGTCAGCGCTCGTGGCGGCCGGATGGAGCGTCGGGGCCCGTGCGCAGACGGCAACCAACCTGGCAGCGCTGCGCGGGCTGGCACCGGTCGGCGCGTTGCGCAACAGCGAGGCGGGCAAGGCGGCGCTGGCGGCGAACCTGCGCATCACCGGCGCGATCCAGGACGGCACCCTCAGGCAGCCGACCCTGCTGCCGTTTCCCGACCAGCAGCGGCAGGCGCTCCGGGACGCCTTCATCACCGAGTGGAACGCCAGCGAACTCGCCGACGGCCTGGGAACCAGGCTCGCCGCCGCCTACCAGACGCGCGCCAGCTACCACGCCCCCAGGGACTTCACCAACGTGTCGACCGCGGTCGCGGACGTGATCGCCTATGCCAACGAGACCACGGAAGCGGATTCGCGGGCCGCGAAGTACTTCTTCGGCAACAAGACCATCGACCGCAGGATCCGCGTGTCGCCCGACGCCGCCGCGATCCTGTCTGCCGAGCACGGGGTCAGCGACGTGTTCGGCCGCGCGTACCGCCTGAGGGCGGGCAGCGCCGGCGCCGACCGCTACGGCAACTCCCGGCCGTTCCAGACCGAGCCCGGCCTCGCGCCGATCACCGGCACGGACTTCTTCGGCAGGCCGGCCGACAACGCCCAGTACCTCAGGGGCCCGGCCCAGGACCTGACGGAAAGCCCGTCCTTTCCCAGCGGGCACACGGCCTACGGCTACACGGAGGCGGTGCTGCTGGCGGTCCTGGTTCCCGAGCGCTACCAGCAGGAGGTCACGCGGGCGGCCGAGTACGGCAACGACCGAATCATCCTGGGCGCCCACTACGCCATGGACGTCATCGGCGGCCGGACGCTGGCGCTCTACGACTTGGCCCACCTGCTCGCCAACGACCCGCTTTATGTCGGGCAGACCAGGCGCCACGCGTCCACCATCGGCGACTACGCGGCCGCCGTGGCGTCCGCCCGCAGGACCATGACGACGATCCTGGAGGCAGGCTGCGAGGACACCGTCGCCGCCTGCGCCGCCAAGGACAGCGGCCGGTTCAGGAACGCGGCGGTCAACGAGGCCTTCGTCGAGGCGACGCTGACCTACGGCCTGCCCGTGGTCAACGCCGCCACCGCGGACGGGCGGGAGGACATCTCCAGGCTGGCCCCCGAGGCGGGGCACCTGCTGACCGCGGCGTTCCCCTTCCTGACGCTGGACCGGGCCGACACGCTGCTCACCTCCACCGAGGGGCCGGGCGGCGGCTTCCTCGACAAC
>CAXTOD010000163.1:0-1560 GCA_964245705.1 uncultured Acetobacteraceae bacterium | reverse complement strand
GGTTCCGGCTTCGGGGTCTATTCGCGGCTGAACCTCGCGGCGGCCGCGACGGAAGCGGCGGCACTCGCCCCGCCGCGATAGGTGCCGGTCGGCGTCAGGGCGCGTCGCATCCGTCCGCACGGCGCCGCGTGTCCAGCGACCGGTCCCGGGACGCCGCCCTGCGCCGCTCGACCCGCAGCTCGTCGAGGCTCGGCTGCCACCACCCCCGCGCCAGGTCCTGCGCGTCGGCAGGCTGGCGCGCCGGCCACGCCTTGACCAGGTCGTCGTGGGTCGGCCTGTCCCACAGGGCCCACACCAGCGTAACGCCCGCGGTGGCGACGCCCGGATGCAGGCGTTCCGCGACGGCGTCCTCGACCAGCTCCCCGGTGACGTCGGTGAACACGACGGCGCCCAGATGCGTCATCACGACGCGCCGCAGCGGCGGCGGCGGCTGGTCCGGGACCGGGTAGCGGTGCCGGCGCCGTTCCGCCGCACGCGCCGCGGCCTCGACCTGTTCCGGCGTCCCCTTGCGCGCCTGCCGTGCCTTCAACCGTTCCGCCGGCTCGCTCCGACGCGCCGCGGCCTCGATCTCCGGCCAGCGCTTGCGCAGCTCCTCCCACGACCGGAAGGGGATGCGCCACGCCTTGAGCTCGCCGTCCCACCAGGCCCACGGCACAGCGCGCAGCGCGTCCACCACCGTCCTGGAATAGGGGGTGCGGACGCGCAGCTCCTCGGCCGCCTCCAGGTAGCGGCTCTCGACCGGCTCGAACGCGAACGCGTCGCGCCCGCGCTCGTCGGCATGGGCGAGCACGCCCGACATCTCGCGGCCGAGCCAGCGGTCGAGCCGCCGTCCGGCCGTCTGCCCCGGCACGAACCACGCCCGCAGGTCGTCGCGCCACCGGGCACGCGGGAACGCCGAGCGGAACCGCTCGACGGTCAGGCGATCGAAGGGGAACGCCGCCGTGGCGCCGGGTGTGCCGTCGTCGGCCTCCTGCGACGCAATGCTGAACCCTGGCTCCTCGGACATCACCCGGCCCTGTTCCCACGGACACCCGTCCGCCCGGGCCGGCTTCCGGTCCGGCGGTCGCGTGCCGGCCATCGCGACCCGCAACGGTTGAGGCTCCGCAAGCGTTCCGGATGCCGGCGCCGGGGGCTGGATGGCGTTGGCCGGGGAGGGCGCTTCACGTCCCGAACGGCCCGGCCTCCTCGGCATCTTCGGGAGTTCGTGCGATGCGTTCGAGTCGTCCTGCCCTGGCAGCCCTGGTCGTCACGGTCGCGTCGCCGGCGCGGGCGGACCTGCTGCGCGCCAGGCGGGCCAGCGTCATGTGCGGCTCGGCCGGCGCGCTGGCGAGGCTTGGCCTGCCCGGAGGCGGCAGCAGGGACATCGGCGACCACGTCCCGCCGGCGATCGCCCGGATCGCGCGGGACGGCAGCTGCACCGACTTCCCCGAGGGCCACGTCGTGATCCTGGAAAAGGCGCGGGAACACACGAGCATCGTCCGCAGCGACAGCCTGTCCGGGGACGGCGTGATGATCGAGGTCGTCGTCGCCAACATCGACTACGAACCGTACGTCCCGCCG
>CAXTOD010000162.1:0-6524 GCA_964245705.1 uncultured Acetobacteraceae bacterium | reverse complement strand
GCTGCGCGCCACCTTCATGCCGCGCCCGCCGCCGCCGGCCGCCGCCTTGATCAGGACGGGGTAGCCGATCTCGGCCGCCACGCTCCGCGCCGCGTCGAGGTCGGCGAGCGCGCCGTCGGAGCCCGGCACCAGCGGCACGCCGAGCGAGCGCATCGCCGTCTTGGCGGTGATCTTGTCGCCCATCATGCGGATGTGGTCGGCGGTCGGGCCGATAAAGGTCACGTCGTGCGCCTCCACCGCCTCGGCGAAGCCCGCGTTCTCGGACAGGAAGCCGTAGCCCGGATGGATCGCGTCGGCGCCGCACAGGTGGGCGGCGGTCAGGATCGCCGGGATGTTGAGGTAGCTGTCGCGCGACGCCGGCGGGCCGATGCAGACGCTTTCGTCGGCCAGGCGGACATGCATCGCGTCGGCATCGGCGGTGGAATGCACCGCCACCGTGCGTATGCCGAGCTCGCGGCAGGCGCGCAGCACGCGCAGCGCGATCTCGCCGCGGTTGGCGATCAGGATCTTGTCGAACATCAGGCGGCTACTCGCAGGACGGCCGGAACATGCGCGATGCCCCGCTCGGGGAGGCGCCTCACTCGTGGCGCGATGGCGCGCCTCACTCGATAACGGCCAGGACTTCGCCGAACTCGACCGGGGAGCCGGAGGTGACCAGCAGCCGCGTCAGGGTGCCGGCACGCGGCGCCTTGATCTGGTTGAAGGTCTTCATCGCCTCGATCAGCATCAGGGTCTGGCCGACGCTCACCGCGTGACCCTCCGACACGAAGGCGGGGGCACTCGGCTCCGGCGACAGGTAGGCCACGCCGACCATCGGGCTGGTGACGGCGCCGGGATGCTTGGTGAAGTCGGGCTCGCCGGCGGTGCCGGACGCGGCGGCCGGCGCGGCGGCCGGTGCGGCTCCCGAGGACGGTGCGGCCGGCGCCGGCGCGTAGGCCTGCACCAGCTGGGCGGGGGCCCGCACCACCCGGATCCGGCTGTCCTTCTCGGCGACCTCGATCTCGGTCAGGCCGGTCTCGGTCAGGATGGCCGCGAGCGCGCGGATCGCGTCGGTGTCCACGGGCAGGCGGCTCATCGTTCGTCCTCGTCCATGATGATGTCGGCCAGCGCCGTCAGGCCCAGGGCGTAGCCGCGCACGCCGAAGCCGCAGATCATGCCGATCGCCGCCTCCGCGACAAAGGAATGCCGGCGGAAGTCCTCGCGGCGGTGGATGTTGGAGATGTGCACCTCCACCACCGGAAGGCTGACCGCGTGCAGCGCGTCCATCAGCGCGATGGAGGTGTGGGTGTAGCCGCCGGCGTTGAGCAGGATGCCGCGCGCGCGGCCGCGGCATTCCTGCACCCAGGAGATCAGCTCGCCCTCGCCGTTGGTCTGGCGGAAGTCGATCGCCACGTCGAGCCGCTCCGCCGCCTGGATGCAGACCTGCTCCACGTCGTCCAGCGTCGCCCGGCCGTAGATGGCCGGCTCGCGCAGGCCGAGCATGTTCAGGTTGGGGCCGTTCAGCACGGCGATCAGCGGCGGGGTCATGTCAGCGCGGGCGTTAGCATGCCGTCCCCGGCGCTCCAAGTGCGGCCCGGAACGGGGGATGCCGGGAGGCGCGTGGCCGCAGGGTGCAGTGCACAATATTACGGTCGCGACGCAACAGTATAAGCTTCTTCTTTTTCGGAGGTTCGTGTCCTGTGCTGCGAAGTGTGGTGTTGCGGTGCAAGATCAGAACGGTTTGACGGCGTCGTTAGGCATCTGTTCACGGGTGGAGGCTAGATTTGCTCTTGATCTTCAGGACGTGATCAGCCTCTACTCTTCGTGAACGTTACGGGACGAAACGATCGTGCAGCGGACGAACCGGCAATCCCAGGGCAGGCGCGCGACCCGCACGGCCGCCAGCTTCCTCGCCGCCCCGGCGCTTGCCGCGTTCCTGACCCTGGGCTTCGGCACCGGGACCTCGGCGGCCGGCACCACCGTAAGCACCACCGCCGCCACCAGCTGGGCGGATTCGGTCCGCAGCCATTTCGGGACGCAGGACGGGACGGCGGGCCAGGGCGGCGCGGCCGGCCTCCGGACGGCTCATCCGGTCACCGCCTGGGCGCAGGCGGTGGAAGCCCGGCTGGCGGCGCGGGCGCACAGCGGCGCCGTGGCCGGCCGCTCCGCGCTGGCCTGGTCGGAGCGGGGCATCGCCAGCTGGTACGGCCGCGACCATGGCGGGCGGCGCACCTCCAGCGGCGACCGGTTCAACCCGATGCAGCTCACCTGCGCCCACCCGACCCTGCCGCTCGGCACCCGGGTGCTGGTGACGTCGGAGGACACCGGACGGTCCGTGGTGGTGACGGTGAACGATCGCGGGCCGTTCGGCGGCCGCATCGTCGACCTGTCCCGCGCCGCCGCGGCGCGGATCGGCATGCTCGGCAGCGGCACCGCCAGCGTGACCCTGAGCCAGGCGACCCCGGACATGGTCGAGGTGGCCCAGGCCTCCGACGACGACACCAGCGCGGAGGCGGTTGCGGCTGCGGACGGCGGCGGCAAGGCGGCCGTCAGTCGGTCGCCACGTGGTCGGCGACATATGCGCCTCGCCGCCCGATAGGCCGCGGCGAGCCGGCGGTGCTGTCCATCGCCGTCTGCAGCTCCAGCTCCGCGTTCAGCTCGGCGCCGAGCAGCACCACGTAGGCGGTCACGAAGAACCACATCATGATGCCCACCACCGCGCCCAGCGGCCCGTAGGTGGCGTCGTAGCTGGCGACGTGGCCGACATAGTACGAGAACCCGGTCGAGGCCAGCAGCCACAGCAGGGTCGCCACCAGCGAGCCGGGGGTGATCCAGTGCCAGGACGCTTCCCGGCGTGACGGGCCGAAGCGGTAGAGCAGCGAGAACGACAGCCCGACGAACAGCAGCAGCAGGATCGGGGTGCCGATCCGGAGCAGGGTCTGGGTGCCGGCCTCCACCGCCTCGAAGCCGAAATGGCGCGGGATGAAGTCGAGCACGGCCGGCAGGAACACCAGCAGCGCCACCGCCAGCGCCGCCCCCAGGATCGCGCACAGGGTCATGGTCAGCGCGGTGGCCTGGAACCGGAGGAAGGAGCGCGTTTCCTTCTCCTCGTAGGCGATGTTCAGCGCCGCCAGGATCGACTTGGTGCCGGCCGAGGACGACCACAGCGTGACCAGCGTGCTGATAATCAGGCTGATGGTGAGCGTGCCGCGCGGCTGGGTGACCAGGGTGTGGACCCGCTCGGAGATCAGCAGGAAGGCCGGGCGCGGCAACAGGTCGCGCAGCACGCGCAGCTGCGGCTCGACGGTGGACGGGTCGAAGGCGAGGCCGTACAGCGAGACCAGGGTGCTGATCGCCGGGAACAGCGCCAGGGTGGCGTAGAAGGCGCAGCCGGCGGCGGCGAGCCCGATCCGGTCGGAGATCATCTCCGAGAAGGTGCGCATCAGCACCTTCTTCCATCCCGCCCAGGGGATGCGCCCGGGATGCTCGGCGGTGCGCCCGAGCGCCTGCGCGTGCTGCGAGTCGAGATCCGGCATGGAGGTGGCGTCCCGCCGGACGTCCGACTTCCGGTCGGCATCCGTCATCGGTCCGACGCCGCGCGCGTGCTCTGCCATGCCGTGCTCCGGTTCCGGGACCCGGTCGGACCGGATCGCTGCCCTTGGACGAACGCCCGCGGAACGAACCGGGTTGCCGGACGGGCGGGCCGGCCCCGGCCGCTTTTTCGGCGCCGTGCCGCGATTACCTGTTGCATCCGGCAGGGGGCGGCCGCATATGGCCCCCCACGCAGCAACGCACGTGCCACTGGCCCTCCGCGGTTACGCAACGACGTCAAGCGTTCTGGCAATCGGGATCCCGCCGCAAGGACGGGGACCCAGTCTTGGTCGCCGGTCCGTTAGACCGTTTCGCAACTCGTCCGTCGCCTCCGAACAGGCGGATGACACTGGAGGATGGCGCGATGACCCCCAAGATCGCTTCGTTTCTGGCTGAGAACGTTCCGGCCACGCCCTGCCTGGTGGTGGACGTGGACCAGGTCGAGCTGCGCTATTGCGAGATCGAGGCGGCGCTGCCGCTGGCCCGCATCTACTACGCCGTGAAGGCCAACCCGGCGCTGCCGGTGCTGCAGCGCCTGGTGTCGCTCGGCTCCTGCTTCGACGCGGCGAGCTGGGAGGAGATCGGGCTGTGCCTCCGGGCCGGCGCCGACCCGTCGGCGATCTCGTTCGGCAACACCATCAAGAAGGCGAGCGCCATCGCCAGCGCGCACGAGGCGGGCGTCAGCATGTTCGCCTTCGACTCCGGCGAGGAGCTGGAGAAGCTGGCGCGCCACGCCCCCGGTGCCCGGGTGTATTGCCGCCTGCTGGTGGAGAACGCCGGGGCGGACTGGCCGCTGTCGCGCAAGTTCGGCACCACCGCCGAGCACGCGCGCGCGCTCATGCTGCGCGCCCGCGAGCTCGGGCTCGACCCGTACGGCCTGTCGTTCCACGTCGGCAGCCAGCAGACCGACACCGCCGCCTACGAGGCGGCGATCGGCCGGGCGGCGATGCTGTTCACCGACCTCGTGTCGGCGGGGCTCGACCTGCGCATGGTCAACCTCGGCGGCGGCTTCCCGACCCGCTACCGCGACGACGTGCCGCCGATCGACCGGTTCGCCCACGCGATCGGCCGGGCGATGACCCGGCACTTCGGCAATGCGCTGCCGGAGATGATCGTCGAGCCGGGCCGATTCATCGTCGGCGACGCCGGCGTGGTCAGCTCGGAGGTGGTGCTGGTCAGCCGCCGTGGTCTCCCGGCCGAGCGTTCGGGCGGGGCGATGGACGCGCTGCGCTGGGTGTACCTCGACATCGGCCGCTTCGGCGGCCTGGCCGAGACCGAAGGCGAGGCGATCAAGTACCGGATCCGCACGCCGCATGACGGGGCCGCGACCGGGCCGGTGGCGCTGGCCGGGCCGAGCTGCGACGGCGCCGACATCCTGTACGAGAAGAGCGGCTACCGGCTGCCGCTCGACCTTGCCTCCGGCGAGCGGGTGGAGCTGCTGTCCGCCGGCGCCTACGTGTCGACCTACTGCTCCACCGGCTTCAACGGCTTCGCACCGCTGGACGAGCACTACATCTGAGGCGTCAGCAGGGCGGCAGGCCGAGCAGCAGGTTCGGGTTGATCGCCCGGCCGCCCGCGAACACCGCGAAGAACAGGTGCGTGCCGTAGGTGACGCCGGTGCGGCCGATCCTGCCGATCGGGTCGCCCGCTTCCAGCACCGTCCTGCCCTCGGCCAGCGCCGGCGCCACGCTGCCGAGGTGGGCATACAAGGTGACCAGGCCGCCCGGATGGTCGACCGTGACCTGCAGGCCGCCGATGCCCACGCGCCTGATCCGCGCGACCCGGCCGGCGACGGGGACGCGCACGGTGGCCCCTGCCGGAGCCGGCAGATCGATGCCGTTGTGGAACCCGGCCGGGGCCATCGGCCCGACCCGGTGGCGCCAGCCGAACGGCGAGCTGTAGCACCCGGCCGCGACCGGCGCCGGGTAGTGCAGGCCCTGCGCCGCCGCCGGCGCCGGGAGCAGCCAGAGCGCCAGCGACGCGGATCCCAACCGGTTTTTCATCTGCAACAGTGTTCCACCGGAGGTGGTTTTGGCCTAGAGCGGCAGTCCGCATCAGCGCCGATGTGCCGATCCCCGGTCGGGAGGTCCCGCCGTGACCGGCGTTCCACGGCCCCATCCGTCCCAGGATCTCCGTTCATGACCCACTCGACGCGTCCCGCCCGGCAGATCCGGCTGGCCGGCCTTGTCCTCCTGGCCACGGCGGCCGCGCCCGGTGCCGCGCTGGCCCACGCCATCCTGATCGGCAGCACGCCTGCCACCGGGGGCACCATTGCTGCCGGGCACCAGGCGCTCGACTTCCGCTACAACAGCAGGATCGACCACCGCCGCTCGCGCCTGACCCTGACCGCGCCGGACGGGACCCGCACGGTGCTGCCGATCTCGGCCGGGAGCGCCACCAACGCGCTCGACGCGGAGGCCGACCTCAAGCCCGGCGCCTACACCCTGCGCTGGCAGGCGCTGGCGCTGGACGGGCACATCACCCGCGGCGACGTCCCGTTCACTGCGGTCGCGAAGTAGGATCCCTGGGCGGTGTCGCTGCTCGTCGACCTGTTCGGGTATCTCAGCATCGTCCTGCACGGGCTGACCATCGTCGCGCAGTCGATGGCGCTGGGCGGGGTGCTGTTCCTGGTGCTGCTGGCGCGGCCGTTCGCGCCTGAGCTCGCCAACGGTTCGCGCATCGTGTCGCGCATCACCCGGCTGACCTTCTGGAGCGCCGTGGCGATGGCGCTGGTGGAGCTGCTCGGCAACGGGCTGCAGGTCGCGGTGCTGATGTCGACGGTGGACCTGTCGTTCGGCGACGTGATGCAGGCCAACTTCGCGGTGGCGGCGGTGGTGAAGATCGCCTGCGCGCTGCTGATCGCCGGCACCACGATCCGCGCGCCGAGCCGGGTTCCGGGCGCCGCCCTTCTGGCGCTGGTGGCGATCGAGCTCGCCGCCGCCACCGCGACCACC
>CAXTOD010000161.1:0-6530 GCA_964245705.1 uncultured Acetobacteraceae bacterium | reverse complement strand
GGCCTACCTGGCCGACGCGATCAGCGACGACCTCACCACGGACCTGTCGCACCTGCCGGGAAGCCTCGTCATCGCCCGGGAAAGCGCCGACACGTTCAGGGACCGGACGGTCCGGGTCGACGCGATCGGCCGCGCGCTCGACGTGCGCTACCTGCTGGAAGGCAGCCTCAGGAGCGAGAACGGCGTCCTGCACATCAACGCCCAGCTGATCGATGCGCAGACGGCCGCGCATCACTGGGCGAGCCGGTTCGACATCGCCCGCAACGGCCTGCCGGACGCCCAGCACGCCATCGTGCGCCACCTCGCGGGCGTGCTCGACTTCACCCTGGTGCAGATCGAGGCGGCGCGCTCGCTGCACGACCGGCCGGACAACCCGGACGCGGTGGACCTGTTCCTGCGGGCGAGGTCCAGGCTGGACCGCGACGACAGCTTCGACGGGCTGGTCGCCGCCCAGCGCCAGCTGGAGCAGGCGGTCGCCGCCGCGCCCGACTTTTCCGACGCGATGGCGCAGCTGGGACTGGTCCTGCTGCGCAAGATCGGCAACTTCGACGATCCGGACGAGTGGCAGGACCATGCGCAGGCGGTCGCGGTGATCGGCCGTGCGATCGCGCTCAAGCCGCAAAGCCCGCTCGCGATCACCGCACGCGGCATGCTCGGCTGGGAGGACGACCGGTGCGACCAGGCGCTTCCGGACTTCCGGCTGGCCTTGTCGCTCGATCCCGACGCGATCGAGGCCCAGGACGGCCTGTCGGAGTGCGCGCGCGCGCTCGGCCGGATGCAGGACATGATCGGCGGCCTGCAGGACCTCATGCGGATCGATCCCGCAGCGCCCGACAACGCGCGGCGCCAGAACCTGATCGGCCTCGGCTACCTGCTGCTCGACCGGCCGAGGGACGCCCTGGACTGGCTCGACCGCGCCCGCTCGGCCATCCTGCCCTCCGAGCCGGCAGGGGCCGCGCTGGGCTGGGAGGAATGGAACACCCTGCACCTCATCGTGGCCGAGCAGCGGGTCGGACACCCGTCGCGGGCCGCCTCGATGTTCGAGGCATACCGCAGGCTCCGGCCGCACCGGACGATCACGCAGCTCGCCGCCTACGATCCGCGCGCCTACTCGACCCTGCCGGGCTATGCGTCCTACCTCGCGGCACTCCAGGCGGTCGGCATGCCCATGAGCCTGGACGAGACGGTCGACTTCGGCGTGCCGCCCAGTCCCGCGCCGCATTCCGGCGACGACTTCTCCCCGACGCCGGTGCTTATCCCGGGAGCAGGCCGCATCGACACCGCGACGCTGCACGCCCTGCTCGGCCTTCCCGATCCTCCGCTGGTGCTCGATGTCGGCCACGGCGCGCGCCAGATCCCGGGTAGCATCCTGGTCTGGCCGCAAGGGGTGTGGGGCGATCCCGACCGGATGCTGGAGCAGGCCGCCGCGACGGCCCGGGGAACGGTCGTCGCGACCACGTCGGACCCACCTGGTGCCAGCCGACCGGTCGTGGTCATGGGAGACGGGCCGCTCGGCTGGTCCAGCTACGACGCCGCGCTGTTCCTCGTTGCACGGGGATTTCCTCATGTGCTGTGGTATCGCGGAGGCGAGCAGAGCTGGGCCGCGCACGGCTTCGAGACGATCGACAGCCGGCCTCAATGACCCGACCATGATCGACCATCCGCTCGCGACCGGCTGTTGGAGGGATCGGCTATGACCAGCGATATCGGGGATGTCATGCACATCGACGGGCACGGGACCCACAGCCAGGGCAACAATCCTCTTCCGCCGCCGCCGCTTCCCGGCGATCCTACCGCCCATCTGGCGGCGGTCGCCGGGCGCATCCTGCCGATGCTCGATGGCGACACGGCGCGGAAGGTCGCGATCGCCCAGCTCGAGCACGCCCGCGACCTGTCCGCCCGGACCGCCACCGCGTTCGACCAGATCCTCGACGCGATCCGTCCTCCCGACCGGTCCTGACCGGAGGTCGTGGTTCCGGCCGGAGCTGCCCCTTCGACGCCGGACGGGTCCGGATCGCGACCAGGCCGACGCGCCGGAAGGGGCGACGGCCGCACGCGCCGGTGGTAAAGAGCCGGCATGACCGGCCCCACTGATCGTACCGCTCCTCGACCGCTGACGGCCGGACGTCCCCTCGCTGGAACCGAGACCGCCTACGGCTCCGGTTCCCGCCCCGAGCAGAAGGCTTTCCGGCTGGGCGGCCGCGGTCCCGGTCCGGGCCGGCCGCGGTACCGCGTCGTGCGCACCCTGGCCGGCGCCCTGCTGGCGGTGGTGCTGCTTCTGGGTAGCACCGCGGCGCTGGTGGTGTGGCGCAAGTACGAGACGCTCACCGCGGACCTGCCGACGGTGGGGGTGCTGCGCACCTACCAGCCGCCGGTGATGAGCCGGATCTATGCCGGCGACGGGCGGGTGATCGCCGAGCTCGCGGCCGAGCGCCGCCTGTTCGTGCCGTACAGCGCGATCCCGGACCGGGTGAAGGCCGCCTTCCTGTCGGCCGAGGACCAGAACTTCTACACCCATGGCGGCGTCGACCCGCTGGCGATCCTGCGTGCCGCCGTCACCGACGTGGAAACCTTCCACAAGCGCCGCCCGATCGGCGCGTCGACCATCACCCAGCAGGTGGCGCGGATCATGCTGCTGGGTTCCAACGCCCGCACCTTCGACCGCAAGGCCAAGGAGGCGATCCTGGCCATCCGCATCGAGCAGACGCTCAGCAAGGAGCGGATCCTCGAGATCTACCTGAACGAGATCTATCTCGGCGCCGGCGCCTACGGCATCACGGCTGCGGCGCAGACCTACTTCAACAAGCCGCTGGACCAGCTCGACGCGGCGCAGGCCGCCTTCCTCGGCGCGCTGCCGAAGTCGCCCACCAACTACAACCCGTACCGCTATCCCGACGCGGCGAAGGGCCGGCGCGACTGGGTGCTGGACCGCATGGCCGACACCCACGCCATCACCGAGGCGGAGGCGCAGGCGGCCAAGGCGGAGCCGCTGGTGCCGACCGCCTTCACCCGTCCCGGGCCGGTGCCGGGCTCAGAATGGTTCTCCGAGGAGGTGCGACGGGAGCTGCTCGACCGCTACGGCCAGAACCAGACCATGCAGGGCGGGCTGGTGGTGCAGACCAGCCTCGACCCCCACCTGCAGGACGAGGCGACCCGGGACCTGCGCGACGGGCTGATGCACTACGACCGCCTCCATGGCGGCTGGCGCGGCGCCGTCGCCCACCTGGACGGCGTCGGCAACCTCCGGCGCGGTCGTCCGGCGCGCGGCGTTGCCGTTCCGCCCGCGGTCAGCTGGCAGGGGGCGCTGGCGACCGTTCCCCGTCGTGCCGGGATGCTGCCGGAGTGGCGGCTGGCGGTGGTGCTGTCGCCGGCCCTCGGCACGGTCGGCTGGCTCGACGACGACGCAGGCGCGGGCGGCCTCGGCACGCCGCACGAGACGGTGCTGAAGAACGAGGACATCGGCTGGATCCACACCTATCGCGCGCTGCGTGCCGGCGACGTGCTGATGGTGCAGCCGGACCGCGATGCCGCCGGCCACGCCCCCGGGCCGGTGTCGCTGCGCCAGATCCCGCAGGTCGAGGGCGCGCTGGTCAGCCTTGATCCGACCACCGGCCGGGTGCTGGCCCTGGTCGGCGGCTGGAGCTTCGAGAACAGCCAGTTCAACCGCGCCACCCAGGCGCTGCGCCAGCCGGGCTCGTCGTTCAAGCCGATCGTGTACCTCGCCGGCATGATGCAGGGCATCTCGCCGAGCCAGAAGTTCGAGGACGAGCCGTACTCCAACGGCTCCTGGCACCCGAACAACTACGAGAAGACGTTTGGCGGCCCGACCACGCTGCACGACGCGCTGCGCAAGTCGCTCAACCTGGTGACGATCCGGCTGGCGGCGCATATCGGCATGAGCAGCGTCGCCAAGCTGGCGACCGACCTGCACGAGGTCGACAGCATGCCCAGGGTGCTGCCGGCCGTGCTGGGGGCGGTGGAGACCACCGTGCTGCGCGAGGCGGGCGCCTATGCCTCCATCGAGGCCGGCGGCAGGGAGGTGCTGCCCAGCCTGATCGACGACGTGCAGGACCGCGACGGCCACGTGATCTGGCGTCCGGCCGGGCTCGGCGTGCAGGCGGGGTCGGATCCGAACCAGCCGCCCACCCTGACCGACACACGCAGGCAGGTCGCCGACCCGGCCTCCGCCTTCCAGGTGGTGCAGATGATGAAGGCGGTGCTCGCCCCGGGCGGCACCGGCAAGCAGGCGGGGGCCGGCATCGACTTCCCCGTCGCCGGCAAGACCGGCACCAGCCAGGACTTCCACGACGCCTGGTTCGCCGGCTTCTCGCCCAGCCTGCTGACGGTGGTGTGGGTGGGATACGACAACCCGCAGACCCTGGGCGACAAGGAGGACGGCGACACCGTGGCCGGCCCGATCTGGAACCGGTACATGAAGGCGGCGCTGGCGGACCGTCCCAAGGTCGAGTTCCGGGTGCCGGACGGGGTGGCGGTGGTGCGCTACGGCGACGCGGTGGACGCGTTCAAGCCGGGCCAGGAGCCGGGCATCAGCCACAACCTCAACCCGGTGGCGGAGAACCAGGTGCTCAGCGCCGCCGACACCGGCGCCGAGAACCTGCCGGACGCGGAATCCGAGATGGGCAGCGGGGACGCGGCCGTGCCCGCCGGGTCGAGCACCTCGGTGGACGCGTCGGGCCCCGGCGTCGCGGCACCGGGAACCGTCGCCGGCCGTGCCAGCGCACTGGCCGCAGCACCCCCGCCCAAGCCGGCCGGGGGTGACATCGGCATGGGCGGATTGTATTGACCGGTCCCGTTTGTTCCGCCGCCCTTCCGGGATGACCAGCCCCCATGTCCGCCGAGACCGAAGCCCTCAACGAGCAGATCAAGCAGTCGGTGGCGCTGCTGAGGAGGCATCTTTGACTGGGATGTCGCCCAGGGCCGCCTCGCGGAGCTGAACGCCCAGGTCGAGGACCCGGGGCTGTGGAACGACGCAAGCGCGGCGCAGAAGCTGATGCGCGAGCGCACCGCGCTGGCCGGGCAGGTCGAGGGCGTGCAGCGCCTGGAGACCGAGGTGCGCGACGCCATGGAGCTGGCCGAGCTGGCGGAGGCGGAAGGCGACGCCGCCATGGTCGCCGACGCGGTGGGCAGCCTCAAGGCGCTGGCGGCGGAGGCCAAGCGTCGCGAGATCGAGAGCCTGCTGTCCGGCGAGGCCGACGGCAACGACGCCTACCTGGAGGTCAACGCCGGCGCCGGCGGCACCGAGGCGCAGGACTGGGCCGAGATGCTGCTGCGGATGTACACCCGCTGGGCCGAGCAGCACGGCCACGCCGTCACGCTGATGGAGGCGTCCGAGGGCGAGCAGGCCGGGCTCAAGTCGGCGACGCTGCAGGTGTCCGGGCCCAACGCCTATGGCTGGCTCAAGACTGAGGCAGGGGTGCACCGGCTGGTGCGGATCAGCCCGTTCGACAGCGCGGCGCGCCGGCAGACCTCGTTCGCCAGCGTATGGGTGTATCCGGTGGTGGACGACAGCATCGAGATCGAGGTCAACGACGCCGACCTGAAGGTGGACACGTTCCGCGCCTCCGGCGCCGGCGGCCAGCACGTCAACAAGACCGAATCCGCGATCCGCATCACCCACGTGCCGTCCGGGATCATCGTCGCCTGCCAGACCGACCGCTCGCAGCACCGCAACCGCGCCACGGCGATGAACATGCTGAAGGCGCGGCTGTACGAGGCGGAGCTGCAGAAGCGGGAAGCGGCGGCGGCGATCACCGAGGCCGGCAAGACCGACATCGGCTGGGGCCACCAGATCCGCTCCTACGTGCTGGCGCCGTACCAGCTGGTGAAGGACCTGCGCACCGGCGTCGAGAAGGGCAACCCGGACGCGGTGCTGGACGGCAACCTGGACGAGTTCATGGCCGCCTCGCTCGCGTCCCGGGTCGGCGCCACGCGCAGCGAGGCGAGCGCCTCCGCACAATAGAGGCTGGATGTCTCCCGCCTCGGCACCAGCCGGCGGATGCGCTTTTTTGACACAAAGCTGCGAACCGTAACTGCCTTTTTTCTAGGCACTTGATCGTCACCTCGTCGCGGCCTTGTGGGCAGGATCGGGAAAACAGGGCGTTGCCACAGGGACCGATCAGGATGGCGGCCGGCTGACCTGATCTTCGGCATATGCTTCCAGAGGTGCCTCCGGCGAATGGCTGGACAACGTTCTTGACATGACAGCGGCGAAAACCTTTCTGTGTCGCACAAAGCCCCGCTGCCGATGGCTGCCGACGCCTTTCGGAGGCGGATCGGCCCGAAAGGCGCTGGAACGGTGGCAGCTAACGGTCCCGCGACGGGACGCTAGGAGTTTGCGGAATGGACTACGCGCAACAGCAGCGAAGCCCGATGCGCCACATTGTCGGCCTCGGCATCGTCATCCTGCTGCACGTGCTGCTGATCTACGCGCTGCTGAACGGTCTCGGCCGCGCCGTGATTGACGTGATCAAGCCGCCGATCACGACCAAGATCGTCAAGGAGGTGCCGCC
>CAXTOD010000160.1:0-6628 GCA_964245705.1 uncultured Acetobacteraceae bacterium | reverse complement strand
GCGCTGCGCATCCGCGCGGTGGTGCGGCGCAAGCTGCTGCAGGACGAGACCGCGCGGATCGAGGGCGACCTGCGGCAGCGCCAGGCGCAGGTCGACCGCGCCCGCGAGGAGGCCGCCGCCAGTGCCGCCAAGGCCGCCTTAGCCGAGGCGCTGGCGCAAGCCAATGCCGAGTTGGCGGATGCCAACGACCGGCTGCGCGAAGCGCAGGGCAAGCTGGTGCAGGCGGCCAAGATGGCCTCGCTCGGCGAGCTGGTGGCCGGCATCGCGCACGAGATCAACAACCCGCTCGCCTTCATCCTGGCCCACCAGGGCACGGTGGAGCGGTTGCTGGGCCAGCTCGGCGAGCTTCCCGGGCTGGCGGCCGAACCGGCGGCATCGAAGCTCGCGCGCACCCGCGAGCGCATCGCCTCCATGAGCCTCGGGCTCAAGCGGATCCAGAACCTAGTGCTGAACCTGCGCAAGTTCTCCCGGCTGGACGAAAGCGAGCAGCAGAGCGTGGACGTGCCGGACGCGATCGACACCGTGCTCGCCCTGTTGACGCACAAGCTGGGAACCGGGATCACGGTGACGCGGCGCTACGAGGCGCCGCGCGAGCTGCTGTGCCAGCCGGCACTGCTGAACCAGGTCATCATGAACATCGTCGGCAACGCCGCCGACGCGCTGAACCAGGCCGGCGGCAACGACGCGGCGGAGAAGGAAGGGCGGATCGACATCACCACCAGCGCCGCCGACGGCCTGTATGCCATCGCCATCGGCGACAACGGGCCCGGCGTGCCGGACAACCTGCGCGAGCGCATCTTCGAGCCGTTCTTCACCACCAAGCCGGTCGGCTCCGGCACCGGGCTCGGGCTCGCCATCGCCTATGGCGTGGTGCAGGCGCATGGGGGCACCATCGCGGTCGACGCGGGCCCGGGCGGCGGCGCCCGGTTCACCGTATCGGTGCCGATCCCGCGGGGAAGCGAGCCGTGAGCCTTCCGCCGTTCCATCCGCCCGGCCGGACCGCGGTGCTGCTGGTCGACGACGAGCCGGACATCCTGGTGGCGCTGGAGGACCTGCTCGAGGACGAGTACCGGGTGCTGTCCGCCACCTCGCCGTTCCGGGCGCTGGAGCTGCTGGAGGAGCATCCAGACGTCGCGGTGATCGTGTCGGACCAGCGCATGCCGGGGCTGACCGGGGACGCCTTTCTTGCCCGCGCCCGGAGCGTGACGCAGGCCGAGGCGCTCCTGCTCACCGGCTATGCCGATCTCAGCGCCGTGGTCGCGGCGCTGAACGACGGCCGGATCTCCGGCTACGCCCACAAGCCGTGGGAGCCGGTGGCGCTGCTGTCGATGATCCGGCAGGCAGCGGAGCGGGCGCGGCTGTCGGCGGCGCTGCGCGACGAGCGCATGCTGCTGTCCGGGCTGATGGACAGCATCGACGACGGGTTGTCGTTCAAGGACCGGGACGGGCGGTTCATCCGCCTGAACCGTGCCGCCGCCGCACGCCTCGGCCATCCTGTCGAAGGATGCCTCGGCCGGACCGAGCGGGCGCTGTCCGAGGGGCTTGCCGGCGAGGCCGAGGCGCTGGGGGTGGAAGCGGAGGACCGTCGCGCCCTGCGGCCCGACGGCCGTGCCAGCCGGGTGCTGAGCCGGATCGAACGCGATGGCCGCACCTGCTGGATGGAGCGCCTGCGCGGGCCGCTGCGCGATGGGGCGGGGCAGGTCCAGGCGCTGGCCACCTTCGAGCGCGACGTCACCGTGGCCAAGCTGATGGAGGACCGGCTGCGCCAGGCCGACCGGATGCAGGCGCTCGGCACCATGGCCGGAGGCGTGGCGCACGATTTCAACAACCTGCTGACCGCGGTGCTGGGCAGCCTGGAGCTGGCGCAGCGCGCCGCCGGCGACGACGCGCGGCTGGTCCGGCTGATCGAGACCGCGATCGCCGGCGCCGAGCGGGGTGCCGCGCTGACCCAGCGCCTGCTGAGCTTCAGCCGGCAGCGCGACACGGCGAGCGAGGCGGTGGACGTGAACTCGCTGATGCGGGCGATGGACGACCTGCTGGCGCGCAGCATCGACCGGCCGCAGGTGCGGATCGTCCAGGAGCTGGAGCCCGGCCTGCCGGCAGCGCTGGTCGATCCGGCGCAGCTGGAGCTGGCGCTGCTGAACCTGTGCATCAACGCCCGCGACGCGATGGACGACGCCGGCACCATCACGCTGGGCACGCGTCGGCTGGTGGACGGCGAGGAGGACGGCCACGTGCTCCGGGCCGGCGCGCTGCCCGCCGGCGGGTCGATCGCGGTCAGCGTCGCCGACACCGGCGGCGGCATGGACGAGGAGGTCGTCACCCGGATCTTCGAGCCGTTCTTCACCACCAAGGAGATCGGCCGCGGCACCGGGCTCGGCCTGTCGATGGTCTACGGCTTCATCCAGCAGACCGGCGGCGCGGTTCGCGTCCGCACCGCGCCGGGACAGGGCACCAGCTTCCAGCTCTGCCTGCCGTCGGCGCCGGCGGGAAGGGCCGCCTGACGGCGTCGCGCCGGCTCAGGCCCTGGCGAACAGCCGTCGCCAGCGCGGGGTGCGGCGCTGCCTGGCCGCCGACATGTCGTTCTCGATCAGCGGGGCCGGAGGCGGCTGGGTCAGCACCACCTGGTCGAACCAGTTGAGCGAGCCCGCCTTCTGTGCGCCGGCCTGTTCCGGCATCGGCATCGGGACGAAGCGCTCGTGCTGGCCGAGCACGGCGGCCGGCTGCAGCCGCCCCTTGAGGCTGGCGCCCAGGAAGCTGTCGCCGCTGCGTATGGCGATGCGGTTCTCCCCGTCGAGGACCAGCTGCGGCGAGGCGACCTGGACCTGGTCGCCGGAGGACGCGTCGCCGGTGCTGAGCGAGATCGGGATCTCGCGGTCGTTCGACAGGATGTAGAAGCTCGACGTCCCGTCGGCCCACTTGGCGAACACCGGGAACAGGTCGCTGCGCCCGAACACCTGCTGTTCCAGCCGGATGGACCGGTTGCCCATCTCGTAGCCCACAAAGGTGCCGTGGACGGACAGGAGCAGGCACCGCTTCTGGCCCAGCACGGTGTCGAGTAGCGGACCGTCGCCGACGTCCACCGGCGGCGCGCGCAACTGCAGCACCTCCCGGGCGACCAGGGCAAAGTGCTTCGTTGCCTCGGCGCGGTCGCCCCTGGCGAACAGGGTGTAGACCAGCATCATGTTCAGGGGATCGTTCAGGATGGTCTTGTAGTCGGCGTGCTGGGCGATGCGAGGCGAATGCAGCGCCTTGAGGCACAGCAGCGGCTTGCGCTGTGAAGCCTTGCGCAGCGAGCGGACCATGAACTGGGCGTTGCCGCGCCGGATCCGGTTCATCTCCCGCACCACCGCGCGCCTGTCGTCGGACCGGATCGCGCGCACCAGGGCGCCGAACATCGACGCCCGCCAGGACGAGTTGTAGACCGCGTGGTTGGCGTGCGGGACGGTGACGAACTCGGCGTCGGGCAGGTACTTCTGCAGCAGCTCGGCGTCGTACACGTCGACGAACTCGGACGGATCGTAGAACACCACCACCCGGCCGTGGGTGTCGGCCGCGGTGATGCGCATCCCCTTGAACTGCGGACGGTCGACCACGTTGTGGTGCGCCATCGAGTGCATCAGGATCTTGCGGTGGCGGTCGCTCGGGAACTCCAGCTCGTCCGGGTCCATGGAGAAGAACGGCGAGCAGGCCATGACGTAGTCGGCCTTGAGCGCCCGCGAATGCTTGATCGCCGCGTAGGCGCCCATCGACTGGCCGAACACCACTACCTTGCGGCCGCGCCGCTCGCGCTCGACGATCCGGAACACCTCGTCCATTTCCGGCGACAGGTAGAACCCCTTGATCGTGGTCATGACCCCGATGCAGGAGATGTTCGCTTCGTCGACGATCGGCTGGAGGAAGTAGTGCATGTGCGCGAGGTGCTCGTTGTGCAGCTCGCAGAAGGTGACCAGGAGATAGTCGGTGGCGCCGTGGTTCTGGTGGACGACAATTTCCTGCCCGGAATGGACGATCACGATCTTCTCCAGATTTTTGCTGCAGCGCACTTGCGGAACCGGCGCAGTCACCGCAGAAGAACGTTTTGGCGTAGTCCGCTCAAGGCGTGGGATGCAACGCCTTTGTGCAGACCCGGTCGCCGCGCGTATCATATTTTCGAATTTATGATGCAATTGCAAGTAGCATCGCGCCCGGATGCAACCGCCGGCGGTTCGGGCCGGTTGAGGCCGTCAGCCGCCTCAGGAAGGTCCGATCATGTGCGACCTGCTGGTTCTCGATGACGATCCCCTGGTGCGGGGCATCCTGGTGGACGCCCTGCGCGAGGAAGGGCTGGATGCGGTCGGCGCCGCGGTGGAGGCCGAGGCGCTGAGCGTGCTTCGCGACGGCCGGCCGCCCAAGGTGTTCGTGACCGACCTCGACCTGGGCACGCGCCGCAACGGCTTCGTGGTCGCCGGGATCGCGCGCATGCTGTTTCCCACCGTGCCGATCATCTACATCACCGGCCGCCCGGACACGCTGCACGGCCGGGTGCTGGATCCGTACGAGTCGGTGATGCACAAGCCGTTCCGGCCGAGCGAGCTGGTCGCGGCCGTGCGGGCGCTGATGGCCGGTTCCCCGCCGCCCTGACGCCGGCGCTTCGGCCGCTTGCGCCACCGCCCTGCCGTCCTATCTGCTCCAACCATGCAGATCCATCCAACCGGTAACCCGTCCGGCAGCCACGACCCGATCGGCTGGCACGGAACCACCATCCTGTGCGTCCGACGCGATGGCCAGGTGGCGATGGCCGGCGACGGCCAGGTCACGCTCGGCCAGACCGTGATCAAGGGCAACGCCCGCAAGGTGCGCCGCATCGGGCCGTCCGGCACCATCCTGTCCGGCTTCGCCGGCGCCACCGCCGACGCCTTCACCCTGCTGGAGCGGCTCGAGGCCAAGCTGGAGCGCTACCCGAACCAGCTCGAGCGCGCTTGCGTCGAGCTGGCCAAGGATTGGCGCACCGACCGCTACCTGCGCCGGCTGGAGGCGATGATGGCGGTGGCCGACGGGACCCGCGCCTTCACGCTCACCGGCAACGGCGACGTGCTGGAGCCGGAGGACGGGGTGATCGCGATCGGCTCCGGCGGCAACTATGCCCTGGCCGCCGCGCGCGCGCTGCTCACGGTGGACGGGCTGGACGCCGAGGCGGTGGCCGTGCGGGCGATGCGGATTGCCGCCGACATCTGCGTCTACACCAACCATTCGCTGATCGTGGAAACGCTGGATGCGTCCGCCGCGCAGGAAACCCGCTGATGGACGTGCCGACCTATTCCCCCCGCGAGATCGTGTCCGAGCTCGACCGCTACATCGTCGGCCAGAACGACGCCAAGCGCGCGGTGGCGATCGCGCTGCGCAACCGCTGGCGCCGCGCGCAGCTGCCGGACGGCATGCGTGACGAGGTGGTGCCGAAGAACATCCTGATGATCGGCCCGACCGGCTGCGGCAAGACCGAGATCGCCCGGCGGCTCGCCAAGCTGGCGCAGGCGCCGTTCCTCAAGGTCGAGGCGACCAAGTTCACCGAGGTCGGATATGTCGGCCGCGACGTGGACAGCATCGTGCGCGACCTGGTCGAGGTCAGCCTGAACATGCTGCGCGAGCTGAAGCGGCGCGACGTGCAGGCGAGCGCCGAGAAGGCGGCGGAGGACCGGCTGGTGGACGCGCTGGTCGGCGCCACCGCGTCCGCCGACACCAAGTCCAAGTTCCGCCGCATGCTGCGCGACGGCGAGCTGGAAGGGAAGGAGGTCGAGGTCCAGGTGTCCGACGCGCAAGGGTCGCCGATCGGGCAGATGGACATCCCGGGCGTGCCACAGGGCAGCGTGATCAACCTTGGTGAGATGATGAAGGGGATGTTCGGCAAGACCGGGCAGCCGCGCCGGATGACGGTGGAGGCGGCGCGCGTCGCGCTGACCCGAGAGGAAAGCGACCGCCTGCTGGACAACGACGCCCTGACCCGCGAGGCGGTGGCGCACGCGCAGGACCACGGCATCGTCTTCCTCGACGAGATCGACAAGGTCTGCGCCCGCTCCTCCGAGGGCGGGTTCCGCGGCGGCGACGTGTCGCGCGAGGGCGTGCAGCGCGACCTGCTGCCACTGATTGAGGGCACCACCGTGTCCACCAAGTATGGGCCGGTGAAGACCGACTACATGCTGTTCATCGCGTCGGGCGCGTTCCACCTGGCCAAGCCGTCCGACCTGCTGCCGGAGCTGCAGGGACGGCTGCCGATCCGGGTCGAGCTGGCACCGCTGAGCCGCGATGACCTGCGCCGCATCCTGGTCGAGCCGGAACACTCGCTGCTCAAGCAGTACAGCGCGCTGATGGGCACCGAGAAGGTGGTGCTGGAGTTCTCCGACGACGCGATCGACGCGCTGGCCGACCTCGCCGCCGACATCAACGACCGGGTGGAGAACATCGGTGCCCGCCGCCTGGCGACGGTGCTGGAGCGGCTGCTGGAGGACATCTCCTTCACCGCCTCCGACCGTCCCGGCGATAGCGTGCGCCTGGACGCGGGTGCGGTGCGCGAGCGGGTGGCTCCGCTGGCGCAGAAGGGTGACCTGTCCCGCTTCATCCTGTAGCGGGGCCAGCCGGCGCCGCTACAGGA
>CAXTOD010000159.1:0-6640 GCA_964245705.1 uncultured Acetobacteraceae bacterium | reverse complement strand
TGACGACATCATCGCTCGCGTTGACGAGGATCGTCGGCGCATCGCCGTCGGTTCCGACCAGGGCGATCACGCCGCTCGGTAACCGTGAACGAATAGCGTTCGAGAGTCCGCGAACGGCTTCCGCATTCGCCTCCGGGATGATAGCGGCAACGAGCATCCGGTCGCCGATTTTCTCGGCCCGGTCGACGTAGACGTGTGCTTCTCCGGCGGCAAGCTTTGCCTTGATCTGCCCGAGCGAGCGTTGCATCTCGCGCACGTCGGATTGCAAACGATTCACGCGTTCGACGAGTTCGTCGGGGCTCGCGGAGAGCGTCTCGGCGAGCGATCCAACGAGCTCTTGCTGGTGTTCGACGTAGCTCTCCGCCGCTTTCGAGACAACCGCTTCAATTCGGCGGATCCCACTACCGATCGACGACTCACTCAAGAGCACGAACATCCCAAGCTCGCCGGTCGAGTGCGCGTGCGTCCCGCCGCAAAACTCAACCGATGGCCCGGCGCGCACCACGCGCACGAGGTCGCCGTATTTCTCACCGGCCATCGAGATCGCGCCGCTCTCTTGCGCCTGCGCGATCGGCATCTCTTCGGTTTCGAGCGAGTGGTCTTCGCGAATCACTTGGTTGACGCGCCGGACGACTTCACGTTTTTGTTCGGGCGTG
Organism: uncultured Acetobacteraceae bacterium; assembly: GCA_964245705.1. Lineage (GTDB taxonomy): Bacteria > Pseudomonadota > Alphaproteobacteria > Acetobacterales > Acetobacteraceae > Lichenicola. Next base: position 5,984 of record CAXTOD010000159.1, on the reverse strand, counting down.
AGCGCCCCCGACGGGCTACGGAAATCAAACCGCATCCGGTCGATCCCGACCCATGAACCCGCCTGCACGACTTCGTCGCCGATGACGTCTTTGAGCGCACGCTGCAAGAGATGCGCCGAGGTGTGGTGCCGGCGAATCTCTTCGCGCCAGCGCGAGTCGACCGACGTCTGCACGCGTTCGCCGCGCCGGAGCCGCTGCGGGGTGGCCGCCGCGTGGCCGTTGTCGGCGGCCAGGATCAGCGCGGTGTAGCCGCGCCCGTCCGGCTGGTTCGGGTCGATGCCGGCGTCGAGGAACTGGTCGAGCAGGTCCTCCTGCCCGTCGCGCGCGGCGTCGAAATAGAGTGCCTCGATCTGCTCCCGGGTGAAGCCGGTCGGAGGGTCTGGCACCCTCCCATCGTCCGGATCGGTCATCGGCGTCCTCCAAGGCAGCGCCGCAGGATAACGGGGCAGCCCGGCGCTTGTCATCCGCCGGGGTGGCGGTCCCCCGGCGGTCAGCCCGGCTGCAGCACCAGCACCGGCAGGGTGCCGAACAGCTGCCCCAGCGGCACGCGGCCGGCGAACGCCCCGCCGCCGAACAGGTCGACCCAGCGCCCGTCCGGCAGCGCCACCGTGCTGTCGCCCCAGTCCGGGTCGGCCTCCCGCTGGCCGGGATAGCGCGCCGCCAGCACCAGCAGCCGGTCGTCCCCTTCCCTGCGGGCATAGGCGATCGCCCGCTCCGCCCGCGCACCCTCGACCGGCAGCGGCTCGTAGCTGCCGTCGGCGAACAGTGCCGGCAGCTGGCGGCGCAGGTCGAGCAGCGCCGCGGTGACGGCGAGCTTGATCCACCCGTCCTGCCAGCTCTCCATCAGGCCGGCCATCAGCGACGCGCGCCCGTCCGGGTCGGACAAGCGGTGCGACAGCTCGGACAGCGCTTCCTGCCGCAGGGCGTAGTCGACCGGCCGGCGGTTGTCCGGATCCATCAGGCTCAGGTCCCACAGTTCGCAGCCCTGGTAGATGTCCGGCACCCCGGGCAGGGTGAGCTTCATCGCCACCTGGATCAGGCTGTTCTGCACGCCGAGCCGCGCCACCCGCTGCGCGAACGGCAGGAACGACGCCCCGAACCCGCCGCGGCCGGTGTCCAGCGCATCGCGCGCAAAGGCCTGCATCGCCTCCTCGTACGCCGCGTCCGGCGCGGTCCAGCCGGAATGCAGCTTGGCCTCGCGCATCGACTTCTCCAGCGCCCCGGCCAGCCGCCCGCCGTAGGTCTCGAGGGCCGCCTCGTCGGTCCCGTCCAGCAGCTCCACCGGCCAGGAGCCGACCAGCAGCTGGTAGAGCAGGTACTCGTCGTTGCGGTCGGGGGCCGCGGTGCCGTCCAGGTCGCCGCGCCGGGCGCGCAGCAGCCGGCTCCAGGTCGTCACCTGCCGCGTCCACTCCTCCGGCAGGTCCGACAGCACGGCCAGGCGCGCGCGCGTGTCCTCGCCGCGCTTGGTGTCGTGGGTGGAGGTGCCGAGCATGGCGTGCGGCCAGTGCTTCGCCCGGTAGGCGTTGGCCTTGTGGAACGCGGGCAGGGCGATGCCGAAGCGGTCCGGCTCGCCGCCGACCTCGTTCAGCGCCACGTGCCGGTTGTAGCGGTAGAAGGTGGTGTCCTCCAGCCCCTTGGCCATCACCGGACCGGAGTACTGCTGCAGCTTCATGGCGAAGCGCAGCACCGCGATCCGGTTGAAGCCGGAGCGCGGCCTCGCCACCGCCTCGCCGGACAGCACGCCGTGCAGGAAGTCGAACACGGACGGGTCGATGGTGCGATCGGCGCGTCGTGCCTGCGCGATCGCCCAGTCGAGGTCGCGCCGGTCGGCCGCCTCCTGGGTGCCGTCCATGTCGATGTAGGTGCGATACACCGGGAAGTGGGCGACGATCTGCTTGATCGCGCGCTGCAGGATGTTGCGGGTGAAGTCCGCGGTCATCGGGTTCTGCCGGGCGATGCGCCCGGCGTCGCGACCGAGCACGTTCAGCTCGCTCGCCATCTCGTTCTCCATGATCCGGATCTTGCAGTCGCGCACGATCCGCTCGAACGGCTCGCGCGACCCGGTGAACGCCTGGTAGGTCTCGGTGAACCGCTCCTCGGCGGCGGGGTCGATCATCGCGCCGAGCACGAGGTTGGTGAAGTCGTAGCCGGTGGTGCCCTCGACCGGCCAGTCGTCGCGAAGCTGCTCGTGGGCTGCGAGGATCTTCTCGATCACCAGGTAGAACGGACGCGACGACGCGGCGCGCAGGGTCTCGAAATAGCGCTTCGGATCCAGCAGGCCGTCGACGTGGTCCAGCCGTATCCCGTCCAGCGTGCCGTCCTCGATCATCGGCACGATCCGCGCGTGGGCGTGGCGGAACACCTCCGGCAGCTCCATGCGCAGCCCTGCGAGGTCGTTGATGTTGAAGAACCGGCGGTAGTTGATGTCGTCGCCGGCCACGCCGTAGTACGCCACGCGCCAGAACTGCTCCTGGATCAGCCCGTCCAGCGCCCGCCAGTCGGCGTTCAGCGCCGCGACCTGCTCCTCCACCGCGGTCCTGCTCTTGGCGTCTTCCCGCACCAGCGCCGCCAGCTCGGCCTTGAGCAGGCGCGCGCGCTCCGCCACCTGCGGACGCCACATCGGCAGGTCGGAGAACAGGTCGGACAGCCGGTCCAGGCCGGGATCGGCATGGCCGAGCACGCGGTCGTAGAACAGGGGGCAGATCGGCAGCTTGTGCGTGTCGTACGCCCACACCGCGAAGCTGCCGTCCTCGGCGTCGTACTTCAGCAGGAGGTTGCCGGCCTTGAGCTCGACCCCGTACTGGTCGCCCAGGAACGGCACCAGCAGCTTGTTCAGCAGGTAGCGCCGGTCCGGATCCCAGTCGATGTCGAACCAGCCGGCGTGCTGGGAGTCCGGGCCCCATTCCAGCACGTCGAGCCAGAGCGGGTTGTCCGAGCCGCCGACGCCCATGTGGTTGGGCACGAAGTCGAGGATCTGCCCCAGCCCTTCCCGCTTGAACGCCTGCACCATGGCGGAAAAATCCGCCTCGGTGCCGAGCTCCGGGTTGAGCGCCTGGTGGTCGGTGATGTCGTAGCCGTGCGTCGAGCCGGGGCGCGCCTTCAGGTAGGGCGAGGCATACACGTGGCTGACGCCGAGCCGGCCGAGATAGGGGGCGAGCGCGGTCGCGTCGCGGAAGCCGTAGCCGGCATGGAACTGGAGCCGGTAGGTGGCCCGCGGGATGATGCTCATGCGTTCTCCAGGGTGCAGCGCACCGACCAGGCTCCGAGCCGGGAACCGGTGTCGCCCTCGCTCCACAGCACGCGACCCGGCGACGCCGGCATGTCGACGCCCTGGTCCGACAGGTTGGCCGCCAGCACCAGCGTCCGGTCGCCGGCCTGCCAGCGCAGCTCGACCGCCCCCTGCCCAAGGCTCCTGGCGCTGCCGCCGCGGGTGATGGCCGGCAGCAGCGGCACGACGTGCTCGCGCCTTGTGGCGATGAGGTCGCGGTACAGCGACAGCAGCCCCTCATCCATCGCGTCCCAGTCCAGCTTGGCCGACTGGAAGGTGGAGTCCGCCAGCGGGTCCGGGATGCGGTCGCGCGTCTCCGGGTCCTGGAACTCGGGGAAGCGCGCGAACTCCTCGCGCCGCCCCTTGCGCACCGCGTCGGCCAGCTCGCCCTCGAAGTCGCAGAAGAACGGGAACGGCTGCCTCGCCCCCCATTCCTCGCCCATGAAGATCATCGGCGCCTGCGGCAGCAGCAGGTAGGTCGCCGCCAGCGCCCGCATCGCTTCCGGCGTGGCGATGCTGCCGAGCCGCTCGCCGAACGCCCGGTTGCCGACCTGGTCGTGGTTCTGGATGAAGGCGACGAACGCGCCCGGCGGCAGCTCGGCGCTGGGCGCCCCGCGCGCGCTGCCGCGATAGGGCATCATCTGCCCCTGGTAGCCGAACCCTTCCGCCAGCGCCCGGCCGAGCAGCGCGGTGTCGCCCTCGTAGTCGGCGTAGTAGCCGGTGCGCTCGCGCGTCGCCGCGGTGTGCAGCACGTGGTGGACGTCGTCGTTCCATTGCGCGGTGTAGTGCACCGGACGGCCGTCCTCGCGTCCGAGCCGGGTCGGGTCGTTGTCCTCGTTCTCCAGCAGCAGGTGCAGCGGCCGCGAGGCGGACGCGCGCACGCGCTCCGCCAGCTCGTCCAGCAGGTGCCTGCCGCTGTCGTCGATGATCGCGTGCACCGCGTCGAAGCGCAGCCCGTCGAGGTGGAACTCGTCGATCCAGTACAGCGCGTTGCCGATGATGAACTCGCGCACCGCCGCCGCGTGCTCGCCGTCGTAGTTGATCGCCGCACCCCACGGCGTCTTGTGCCGGTCGGTGAAGAAGGTGGGAGCATAGACCGGCAGGTAGTTCCCGTCCGGTCCGAAATGGTTGTAGACCACGTCGAGCAGGACCGCGATGCCGCGCGCGTGCGCCGCATCGACCAGCGCCTTCAGCTCGTCGGGCCGGCCGTAGCTCGAATCCGGCGCATACGGCAGCACGCCGTCGTAGCCCCAGTTGCGCCGGCCGGGGAAGTCCGAGATCGGCATGATCTCGATGGCGGTCACGCCGAGCGACCGGAGGTGGTCGAGCTTTTCCACCGCCGCCCGGAACGTGCCCTCCGGCGTGAACGCGCCGACGTGCAGCTCGTAGAGCACGACCTCGTCCCACGGCCGCCCCGCCCATTCTCCGGTCCAGCGATACGCGTCCGGGTCGATCACCTCGCTCGGCCCGTGCACGTCCTGCGGCTGGAACCGGGACGCCGGGTCCGGGACCCTGAGGCCGTCGGGAAGCTGGTAGCGGTACAGCGTGCCGGCGCCGGCGCCGGGCACGTGGAGGTCATGGAAGCCGCCGCTCCCCTTCTGCATCGGCAGCACGCGGCCCTCCTCCAGCGCCAGCGACACCGCGTCGCAGCCGGGCGCCCACAGCCGGAACCGGACCCCGTCCGCCTCCAGGGTGGCGCCCTGTCGAAGGTCCTCGGAGGAGGCGCTCATCAGGCGGCGTCCGGAACGAGCTCGAACAGCAGGAACGAGCGGCCGGTGACGCCGTAGACCTGTTCCGGCGTGAAGTGCTGGTCCTCCTGCTCCTCCTCCTCCTCGGACAGGTTGGTGTCGATGATCAGCTTCCAGCGCTGGTCGACGGTCGGCGGCAGCTTGAAGCCGACCAGGTCGTGCCACGCGTTGAACACCATCAGCAGCGTGGCGTCCTGGCCGCGCTGCCGTATGCCGGTGGGCTGCGCGCGCCCGTCGAGCATCAGCCCGAAGCACTGCGCGGCGTCCCAGTCGCCCGGCATCATCTCGCCGCCGCCGGCGTTGAGCCAGGTCAGCTCCTTGATGTCCAGCTCCTCGTTGTAGCCCGCGGTGAGGAACCGGTTGCGGCGCAGGATCGGGAAACGGCGGCGCAGCGCGGTCAGCCGGGTCACGAAGCGGATCAGGCTCTGGCCCTTCTCCTCGATCTCCCAGTTCACCCAGGAGATGTCGCTGTCCTGGCAGTACGCGTTGTTGTTGCCGCCCTGGGTGCGGCCGAACTCGTCGCCGGCCAGCAGCATCGGCGTGCCCTGGCTGAGCAGCAGCGTCGCCAGCATGTTGCGGATCTGCCGCGCGCGCACGCGCTGGATGTCCAGGTCGTCGGTCGGGCCCTCGACGCCGTAGTTGAAGGAGCGGTTGTCGGACGAGCCATCCTTGTTGTCCTCGCCGTTCGCCTCGTTGTGCTTCTCGTTGTAGGTGACGCAGTCGTTCAGCGTGAAGCCGTCATGCGCGGTGACGAAGTTGACGCACGCCCAGGGCTTGCGGCCCTGCCGGTCGAACTCGGCCGGGCTGCCGAGCAGGCGCGGCGCGATCTTGGCCGCGACCAGGTCGCCCTTCCAGAACTCCCTGACCTCGTCGCGGAACTTGTCGTTCCATTCCGCCCAGCCGGGCGGGAACTCGCCGACCTGGTAGCCGCCGGGGCCGCAATCCCAGGGCTCGGCGATCAGCTTGAC
>CAXTOD010000158.1:6290-6661 GCA_964245705.1 uncultured Acetobacteraceae bacterium | reverse complement strand
GTTGTGGGCGTCGTGCCCCACCGAGCTGGCCACCGCCCCCTCGAGGAGCCCGAACCCCTGCAGCAGCCCGTGCGCCGCCGTCCCCGACCGGCCGTGACGCTCGATCACCGCGACGAAGCACAACCCGTGCGCGTCGAGATGCGCCCGCCAGCCCGTCTCCGCCTTGAGCGGGATCACCGCATGCGCCAGCGCGATGTCGGACGGGTCCGTGATCCGCATGGCGTTGACGCGACACGCACGCCGCGGCAGCGGCGGCACCAGCGGCGGGACCTTCTGCGGCAGCATCACGGTGCGGCCGGCTTCCTCCGGATAGTGGTATCGCGCCTGCTCCAGCTGCCGGTCCAGCAGCGGCGTCACGCGGCGGTTCTCGA
>CAXTOD010000158.1:0-6280 GCA_964245705.1 uncultured Acetobacteraceae bacterium | reverse complement strand
GCCATACCAGGTGTGCTGCACCGCCATCGCATCATCCAGCAGCACCAGGTCCGCCCGCCTGCCGCCGCCCAGGCCGCCGATCTCCCCGTCCAGCCCATAGCGCGCCGCCGGGTGCAGCGAGCCCAGGCACCACGCCCGCTCCCGCGTCAGCCCCGCCGCGACCGCCTGCCGCACCACCCAGTCCAGGCCGAACGCGAACAGGTCGTCGGCATCGCGGTCGTCGGTGCACACGCAGACCCGCTTCGGGTCGCAGCCGAGCTCGGTCACCGCGCGGATCGCCGCCGGCAGGCTGTGCCACGGCGTCGTCGGCGGCCCGCCGCGCAGGAACACCCACATCCCCGCTTCCAGCAGGTCCTCCGCGATCTCCGCCGTCACCGCCTCGTGGGTGTCGGTGATCCCGCTCGCGGCATAGGCGGCGACGAACGGCCGCCCGTACACATGCCCGCTGACCGGACGCCCGCGGCGCAGCGCCTCGCCGATCACCGCATGGCTGCGCGCGTCGCCCTCGCACACCTGGACGAAGTCCATCTTCTCGCCCAGCGCCACCGCCTCCGGCCAGCGGTCGAACAGGGCGCCGATCCGGTCCGGCGTCAGGTCGCCGCCCGCCGTCTCGAACCGCGCCGACGTCGCGGGCACCGTGCTCGGCACCGTCAGGAACACGTTGAGCGGCGCCCGCCGCGCGTCCTCCAGCATCCACTCCACCCCGGCCACGTCGGCGACGTTGGCGATCTCGTGGCTGTCGCAGAACACGGTGGTGGTGCCGTTCAGCAGCGCCGCCTCGGCATAGGCGCACGCCGTCATGGTGCTGCTCTCGATATGCACGTGCGGATCGACCAAGCCCGGCGCCAGGATCCCGCCCTCGAGGTCCGTCACCCGCCCAGGCAGGAGCCCGGCGGCGCGCGCGCTGCCCGCCGGCTTCATCGCCGCGATCCGCCCGTGATGCACCCACAGCTCGCGCTCCGGCAGGATGCGCTCGGAATACGTCGACAGCACCCGGGCGCCGGTCAGCACCAGCTCCGGCGCCATCCGGCCCGACGCCACCGCCGCCAGGTCGCGCGTCACCTGGTGCAGCGGCGGAACGGAGAACCGGGTCAGCCCGTGGTCGATCGTCATGGCCGACACCCTAGCACCGGCCCCGACGGCGACAGCAAGTCCCGGTTGCAGCGATCGGCGTCATGCCACCGGAAGCATCGAGGCGTGTCGGCAGCGCAACGACGTGCGACGGCGCGCCGGTGGTCCGGATCGCGGATCGTTCCGCTCGGGGCCGATTGACCGATCGTTCCTGTTCATCAATCGTCCGTCTCGGGAAACGTGACCGGTCTCGTAAACCATCCCGGCCGGAACAGGCGAACAAGAAGGATCAGCCGATGAGACCGTCGCTCGGATTGCACCCGAAACGTGCCTTGATGCTGGCGTCAGCCTCCGTCCTGGTGGCGGGACTGCTGCCGGGCCCATCGCGGGCAGCACCCGGTCCGTTCGCGTCGGCACAGGATCTCGGCGCACTCGACGGCGACACGGTCCTGACCGCCACGGTGTGGCTGCGACAGCACGACGAGGCCGCCTTCGACGCCGCCGTCGAGCAGCGCATGACCCCCGGCTCCCCCTCCTACCACCGCTGGATGACGCCAGCCGAGGTCGCCGCCTACGGTGCCACCACGTCGGACGTCGACCGGCTCGCCGCAGCCATGCGGGCGGCAGGCCTGCAGGTGACCCGTCGCGACGGCTCCGCCCTCCAGGTGCAGGGCACGGCCGCACGGATGGGCAGCGCCTTCGGCACCCGGTTCCACGTCATGACGGCGAACGGCAGGCGCTTCCATGCCAGCACCGACGAGCCCCGCTTCACCGGCGCGGCCGCCGACCTCGTCGCCGGCGTGACCGGCCTGACGAACGCGCCGGCGGCGCCGTTCGTGCGGCGACAGGTCGACCTGGCCACGGGACGTGTCGCGGGCACCCCGTCGCCGTCCGTGAACAACCCGTTCACCGTGTTCACCGACCAGTGCTTCAAGGCCAAGGTCAAGGCCACGATCGCCGGCTTCGTGCCGGGCGGCGGGCGCGGGACGGCCACCTACACCGGACCGAAATACGTCACCCGCAACCTTCCCGGCGCCGGCTACACCACCTGCGGCTACACCGCGAGCCAGATCGCCGCGCATTACGGGCTTCTGGCCGTCTACGCCCATGGCTGGACCGGCAAGGGCCAGACCATCGTCATCGTCGACGCCTACGGCTCGCCGACCATCCAGAGCGACGCCAACGCCTTCGCGACCATGATGAAACTGCCTCGGCTCACCGCGTCCAACTTCCGGACCATCTACCCGGACGGGCCGCCGATCGCCTCGCCCTACACCACCGACTGGCCGCTGGAGGTCTCGCTCGACGTCGAGTGGGCGCATGCGGTGGCGCCGGACGCGAAGATCGTGCTGGTGGTGGCGCCCAGCGACGACTTCACCGAGCTGGCCTACGCGGTCCAGTACGCGGTCAGGAACCAGCTCGGCGACGTGATCTCGAACAGCTATGGCGGCCCCGAGGTGTCCTACGGCCCGGCGGTGGCACGATCGTTCAACGCCGTGATCAGGAAGGCGGCCGCCCAGGGCATCGCGGTCAACGTGTCCAGCGGCGACGACGGCGATTTCGGCCTGGGCACGCCGGTCGGCGCCGCCTCCATCCCAGCCGACTCGCCCTTCGCCACCGCGATCGGCGGCACCAGCCTGGACGTGCCGGGCGACAACGGCCCGGTCGACTCCGCGTGGGGCATCACCGTGACCGCGCTCGGCGACCTGAACGACATCGCCGTGCCCCCGAGCATCGAGGGCTTCCAGCAGGGCTCCGGCGGTGGCCAGAGCCTCTACATCGAGAAGCCGCGCTGGCAGAAGGCGCTGCCGGGCGTCGGGCGGCAGCTGCCCGACGTCTCGGCGGTGGCCGACCCGCAGACCGGCGGCATCGTGGTGGCCGATGTCGGCGACGGCAGCGGCTCCACGGTCCTGACAATCGGCGGCACCAGCCTGTCCAGCCCGATCTTCTCCGGCATCTGGGCGCTGGCGCAGCAGGCGGCCGGTGAACGGCTCGGCCAGGCCGCCCCGATCATCGCCGCCATGCCGCCCGCCGCGCTGACCGACATCGTGCCGATCCCGGCCACGACGTCCAACCTGTCCGGAGCGACCACGGTCGGATCCGTCGTCACCCCCTACGATCCGGCCGGGCTGCTCGGCCTGACGGACACCGAGCCGAACGGCTTCGTCGGCGTGCTGGCCGTCATCGGGGAGGGCAGCACGGCCGACATCGGCTTCGGGGCCGACTCCTCGCTGATGGCGGCGCCCGGCTGGGACACGGCGACCGGTTTCGGCGAGCCGAACGGCCTCGCCTTCGTCAAGGCGGCGCAGGAGGCTGCGGCGGGGAAGTGATCTCCCCGCAGCGGCGCCACCGCGTGCGGCGCGACGGCTTCTCGTGAGGCCCGTTCCACCCTACGAAAGCCCCCATGCTGAAGGGCTTCCTCACCGTCGGCGGTTGGACCATGGCCAGCCGCATCCTGGGCCTGGTGCGCGACCAGCTGCTCGCCGCCCTGATGGGTGCCGGCCCGATGCAGGACGCCTACCAGGTCGCCTTCCGCCTGCCCAACCTGTTCCGCCGCCTGTTCGGCGAGGGCGCCTTCAACTCCGCCTTCGTGCCGCTGTTTTCCGGCCTGCTCGCCAATGAAGGCCCTGACGTGGCCCGCGGCTTCGCCCGCGAGGCGCTCGGCGTGCTGCTGTTCTGGCTGCTGTGCCTGACGCTCGCCGGCGAGCTGTTCATGCCGCAGCTGATCCGGGTGATCGCCCCCGGCTTCGGCGCCAACTACCCGCTCGCGGTGTCGCTGGCGCGGATCACCTTCCCCTACGTGCTGCTGATCTGCGCCGCCGCCCTGGTGTCCGGCGTGCTCAACGGCCTGGAGCGGTTCGGCGTCGCCGCCGCCGCCTACGTGCTGTTCAACGTGGTCGGCATCGCCGCCATCCTGTGGCTCACCCCGCACGTGCCGAGCGTCGCCCACGCCGCCGCCTGGGGCATCACCGCGTCGGGCGTGGTGCAGCTGGCGGTCCTGATGACCGCCGCCGCCCGCGCCGGCATGCCGCTCGGCCTGCCCCGCCCGCGCCTCACCCCGCGCATGCGCCTGCTGATGCGGCGCATGCTGCCGGGCCTGGTCGGCAGCGGCATCACCCAGCTCAACCTCGGCGTCGACACCGTGATCGGCACCCTGCTGCCGGCCGGCAGCGTGTCGCTGATGTACTTCGCCGACCGGGTGAACCAGCTGCCGCTCGGCGTGCTCGGCGCCGCCGCCGGGACCACCCTGCTGCCCGTGCTGGCCCGCCACGTCCAGGGCGGCGACCCCGCGAACGCCCGACGCACCCAGAACGACGCCATCGGCTACGCGCTGATCCTCACCATCCCCGCGACCCTGGCGCTGATGGTGCTGGCGGAGCCGATCCTGTCAGCCCTGTTCGGCTACGGCGCCTTCACGCCGCGCGACGTGCACCTGTCGTCGCAGTCGCTCACCGCCTACGCCGTCGGCCTGCCGTTCTTCGTGCTGATCAAGGTGCTGGCCCCCGGCTTCTTCGCCCGCGGCGACACCGTGACGCCGGTCCGGGTCGGCATGGCGACGCTTGGGCTCAACCTGTGCCTGAACCTCCTGCTGATGCATCCGCTGCAGCACGTCGGCCCCCCGCTCGCCACCAGCCTCGCTTCCGCCGTCAACGCCCTGATCCTGCTGCTTCTGCTGCTGCGGCGCGGCTACCTCCAGCCGGACCGCCCGATGCTGTCCCGCCTGGGGCGCATGGCGCTGGCCGCCGCCGGCATGGCCACCCTGCTGGCCCTGTTGTCGCACGGCCCGTTCGCCGGTCTGCCGCGCCACCACGGCCTCGCGCGCATCGCCGAACTGGGCCTCCTGGTGCTGTCCGGCATGCTGGGCTACGCCGTGCTGCTGCAGCTGCTGGGCGTGGCGGACCTCCGCGTCCTCCCGGCCAGGATCGGCGTCCGCCTGCGCCGCCGCCGCCTCCAGCCGACCGCCTCCCCGAAACAGGACGCCTGAAAGGAGCCACCCGTGATCGACCTCTACACCTGGAAGACGCCGAACGGCCGCAAGATCTCGATCATGCTGGAAGAGACCGGCCTGCCCTACGCCCTCAAGCCGGTCGACATCGGCGCCGGCGCGCAGAAGGCGCCTGAGTTCCTCGCCGTGTCGCCCAACGGCAAGATCCCCGGCATCGTCGACCACGACGCCGACGGCGGCCCGCTGGCGCTGTTCGAAAGCGGCGCCATCCTGACCTACCTCGCCGACCGGAGCGGCCTTTTCCTGGCCTCGTCCGGCCCCGCCCGCTACCTGGCGATGAGCTGGACCTACTGGCAGGTCGGCGGCCTCGGCCCGATGCTGGGCCAGCTCGGCTACTTTTCCCGGCAGAAGGAGCCGAACCCGGCTGCGACCGAGCGCTACGCGACCGAGTCCGGCCGCCTGCTGCACGTGCTGGAGGACCGCCTCTCGACCTCCCCGTTCCTGGCCGGCGACGCCTACTCCATCGCCGACATCGCCGCCTACCCCTGGACCCTCGGCGCCCACTCCATGCTGAAGCAGGCCCTGCCGGAGGACGCCCGCGAGCTGCCGGCCACCCGCGCCTGGCTGGACACGATTGGCGCCCGCCCGGCCGTGCAGCGCGGCATGGCGATCCCCGCCTGACCGCCGAACGGGAGGCTCTTCGCCATGCGGACGGTGCTCATGGTTCTCCTCGCCTGCACCGGCCTCCCGACCGCCTGCCCGGCCGCCCGCAACCCGTGGAACGGCGCCTGGACGCTGGACCGGAGCAGGCCCGAGCCCGACGGCGCCGCCAAGGGCTACACCTTCACCATCGGCCCCGGCGGACGGCTGCGCTGGGAGATCCCGTCCCTCAAGGAGGACAACACCGGCCGCCTGGACGGCAGACCGTTCCCGATCAACCGCCCCGGCGCGACCCCCGGCCTCACCCTCAGCGTCTGGCCGGACGGCCCGCGCGCGCTGCGCTACCGGGTGGCGGAGAACGGCAGGCCGCACGGCGAGGGCAGGATGACCCTAGCCGCGAACCACCGCTCATGGACCGACGTCCCGCTCGACCACGGCAGGCCGGTCCTGCAATACACGATGGTCTACGTCCGGAAGTGATTGCCTCCGCCGAGCTTGGGTCCGGCGGGTCCACCACCCAGATCCACCCCATGCCCAACGCCCTCGGCCTCCCCGCCCGCGCCTTCACCAACCTCCACACGACGCCCCCCCCCCAGTTCTACC
>CAXTOD010000157.1:0-6676 GCA_964245705.1 uncultured Acetobacteraceae bacterium | reverse complement strand
CCCTGGGGCGTGGCAGCCGCTCCGCCGGCGCCGTCCTGCGGCGTCGCGCCGCCGGAGCCTTCCAGCGCCGACAGCAGCGCTTCCACCGCCTGCTCCAGCTCCTGGATCTCCGAGCTCTGCCCGCCCGCGGCGTAGTCCTGCTGGTCCTGGTTGGACACCGACGAAACGCTTCCAGACATCAGACGCATCCTTTTCTGGTGCAGCCCCGGCCCGAGGACCCTGGGAAGCTGCTGTTGACACAAAACCTGTCGGCGCGACGCCCCGTCATCGGGGCCGCGCCCTCATGCCGCCCCCATGGCCGGAGCGGCCTGCACCCCGAGCGTGGCCTTGTGACCCCGCACACCGGCCGCGCCCCCGCTCTGGCCCTGGCCCTGGCCCTGGCCCTGGCCCTGGCCGATGGTGCTGATCACGTTGATCCGGAAGCCGGGCGCGACCTCGGGATGCGACAGGACGCAGGCGTCCAGCCCGTAGCGGACGAGCAGCTCGCGCAGGTGGCGGCGCAGTTCGAGGGTGGTCACCACCACCGGACGGCCGCCGGCATGCACGACCTCCTGGGCCTTCTGCCGCAGCCGGGCGACCAGATGCTCGGCATCCGCCGGCTGCAGCACGTCGCCCGACACGGTCTGGCGCATGGAGCTGAGCAGCTCCATCGCGAGGTCGTCCTCGATCAGCATGGCCTGCAGCGTCATGTCTGGGCCGGCGACGGCGTGGCAGATCTGCTGGCGCAGGCCGATCCGGACGTACTCGGCGAGCATCGCCGGGTTGGCCTCGCGCGGCGCCCACTCGGCCACGGATTCCAGCACCTGCCGCATGTTGCGCAGCGACACCCCCTCGCCCACCAGGCGGCGGAACACTTCCGCCAGGCGCGGCAGCGGCGCCGAGCGCACCGCCTCGCGCACCAGGTCGCCATAGGCGCCCTCGATCCGGTTGAGCAGGATCTGGGTTTCCTGGATGCCGACCAGCTGGCCGGCGGAGCGCAGGATGGTGTCGCGGGCGAACAGCGGCACCATGGCGATCGCGTCGAGCGCCCGCGCCTCGCTGGGCGCCACCTCGCCGTCCAGCACCGCCCATTCGTGGCCGCCGGGGCCGATGCGCCTGGTGCCGGCGCGGCCGGGCGCGTCGAGCCAGATCTCGCCCGCACGGAGCGGCACGGACAGCAGCGGGATCTGGTTCATCTCCAGCCGCAGGCCGGGCGCGTCCGGCTCCACCGCTTCCAGCACCTGCAGCCGCGGCAGCGACACGCCGAACTCGTCCGCCATCTCCTTGTGCAGCAGCGCCAGGGACGCCTCGATCTGCGTGCGCTGGTCGATCAGGGTGCGGCCCAGGCGCACCTGCATCACCGACAGGCCGCGCAGGTCCTCGATGGCGTCGCGCATGGCGGCCTCGTCCGCCGCGGCGCGCTGCCGGCGCCTGCGCATCAGCATCCAGCCGGCGGCGCCGACCGCGGCCGACAAGGCAAAGAACACCACGGTGGGGAAGCCGGGGATCAGCCCGAACGTCGCCATGATCACGGCGGCGACCATCAGCACACGCGGGTCGGCGCCGATCTGGCCGATGATGTCGGTGCCGAGGTCGGTTTCCCCGTCGGCGCCGACGCGGGTGACGATCAGGCCGGCGGTGAGCGAGATCAGCAGCGCCGGGATCTGCGCGATCAGCCCGTCGCCGATCGCCAGCAGCGAGTAGGTGGCGCCGGCCTCGCCGAACGACATGCCGTGCTGGGCGCAGCCGATGGCGATGCCGCCCAGCAGGTTGACCGTGATGATCATGAGGCTCGCGATCGCGTCGCCCTTGACGAACTTCATGGCGCCGTCCATGGCGCCGAACAACTGGCTTTCGCGCTCCAGCGCCTTGCGACGCCGCTTCGCTTCGTCACCCTTGATGATGCCGTTGCGCGCGTCGTTGTCGATGCTCATCTGCTTGCCGGGCAGCGCGTCCAGCGCGAAGCGCGCGGCGACTTCTGCGACGCGCTCGGCGCCTTTCGTGATCACCACGAACTGCACCACCGAGATGATGAGGAACACCACCAGCCCGACCACGACGTTGCCCGAGATCACGAACTCGCCGAAGGTGCGGATGATCTCGCCCGCGTCCGCCTGCGTCAGCACCAGCCGGCTGGTGGTGATGGAGATGGACAACCGGAACACGGTGGTCAGCAGGATCACCGTCGGCAGGGTGGAAAAGTCCGACGGCCTCGGAAGGTACACCGCCACCATCAGCAGCAGCACGGAGATGCCGATGTTGACCGCGATCAGGACGTCCGCGGCCATCGTCGGCATCGGCAGCACCATCATGGCCAGCGTGCACATGATGAGCACCACGAGGGCGATGTCCTGCCGGATGGGCAGCCGGCGCAGGAGCCCGCCCGCTCCGGCGGGCGCTGCGGTTCCGGCGATGGTGGCGCTCATGTCCGCATCCTCATGGCGCTGCCTTCACGGCTTGTAGCGAAGCGACACGGTCTGCGAGCCGCGTCGCGCCAGCACGCTGCCGGGCTCGATCCGCTCGACCAACCATCCGTCGCCGATCGCAGCGCCCGGGTGCAGCCGCTCGTCGCGGTCGTCCACGACATAGGGATGCGTGCCGGACCACACGGCGGCGATGCGAAGCGGCGGCAGCGTTCCGGGCGCATCGAAGCGTTCCACCAGCACCATTGCGTTTCCGTAGCGTCCGTCGAACCATTGTCGGATTTCCGTCCAGGCCGGCGCGTCCCCGGGCGTGAGAAGGCCGCCCACCAGCAAGGTGTTGTCCGGCTGCACGGACACGGTGACGCCGGGCAGGCCGGCCTTCGCGACGCGCGTCCGCAGCGCGCCCACCGCGTCCTCGACGCGCACGGGATCAGGAAGATGGAGCGCCACGGTCGCCGCCGTCACCGGCTGCACCACCGCTCCGCCGCGACGTCCCAGCCACATGCCGCTGCCGAGCACGGCGCCAAGCGCGACGAGCGACAGGGCGGCGCGTGGCGCTATGCTGCGGCGGCGGGCGTGTGCGGTCGCGGCTTCGCAGACCGGCAGCGGCTCGGGTGCCGGCACCTCCAGCAGGAACCGGGTGCCGCCGGCGGTGAAGGAGGTGGCGCCGGCCAGGGCAAGCTGCGCGCCGGACGCCAGCGCCGTGCCGTCCGGCAGCGTCACGGCGCACAAGGCGCGAAGCGTGGTGGTTTCGCCGACCACGATCTCGAAATGATCGGACCGCATGGCCGGATCCGCGACCACGACCGCGCAGTCCGTTCCGGTTCCGATCAGGCTGCCCCCGTTTGCCAGCCTGGTCCGCGATCCGGCTTGGAGGCCGTCGAGGATGGTGAGAACGGGGGCAGCCATCTATCGGATGACCGGTTGCACCGAAGATGCGGGACCGCCCATGAAGGCGACGTCCCGCATCACCGGATTCAGCCGCCGACCTGCGCGCCGGAGGCCTTGTCGGCCATCTTGCCTTCAGCCTGCAGCTTCTGCATCTGCATGTTGAACTGGATCTCCTGCGCTTCTTCCTGCTGGTACTGGCCCAGCGATTCCTGCTGCAGGCCTGCCAGTGAGTCGGACGAACCGGATACCGAACCAGACATGAGTGACCTCCTTGATTGCCGACGCGCGTGCGTCGTTATCCGGCAGGAAAACATTTTCCTGCCCAGGTGTGGGAACGCGATCGAATCCAGGTGAACGCGATCCGTCTTTCGGCATCGCGCCGGGACGACTGGTTGTCCCGACATGACACCGCCTGGAAACTTGGCGAACGCCCTATTGGACCCGTATGCTGGAGGACTGGCTTCCTCTGAGGATGACCAGCTCCCGGGCAACGCTTCCTGCTGGCGCAGTCATGTTTCCGACACGAGCCTCGATCGCCTCCTTCATGACGGCGACGAAACTCGGTGGACCCGAGACGATCGCCGCGTCGCCGCCGATCTGCTTCGACATGCGAAACTTAACATCAAAAAGTTTCTGCTCATCAAGTTCTTTTTTCATGACATCGAACGGAAAACCGTTAAGCGGCACGATTGCGGTCTGTTCGTCGGAGGACGGCGACACATAAACAACCGTGCCGTCCGAGTACCAGTCGAGGTCGTTCGCCCTGGTGATGTCGTCCAGGAATTGACGTGCGGTGCCGTCACCGGAACGGCCTTGCACGATGCCTTTCACCCCTGGCGCCACCATGACGCGCACGTCGGCGTTGTAGCCGAAGTTTTTCAGGACGTCCGAAACGTTCTCGCTGACCACGCTGTAGGGATAGGGCGCATTTTCCCATGCATCCGTCGATGCGTCCGCACCCCAGGTGGCAGACGGACATCCGAGCAGCAACATTGTTGTCAGACAGGACCGGATGAAGCCGGATCGCACGGAAATTCTCTGTCTGGTGTCGCAACCTGATGTTGCGCCGCACATAAGGAATGCTCCAAACGTCGCTGTTCCTGTTGACGCCATCTTCTTCAGCGCGGCTTGCAATGTAAAGACCTTGCGTCGGCGGCACATGATGGCGCAGTAGGAACGCGCCGGACAGGGACCGGCTGCGAGCAGAAGTTCTTCCGAATGTCTTGACACGGAGGAATTGTCCGACCGACATGCGCAGGTCCGGTGTCGTTCCGGGTCGCGGTTGCATATGAAACCTCACGAGAGGATCCATGAGCGGACTGAGTCCCATCGGCATGTCGATGCCCGATCCGTCGGCGCTCCAGCAGGTGCAGCAGAGCGTCCAGCCGGGCAGTGCGGTCGATCAGGCGGCGCAGCACGAGCAGGCGTTCGCGGACGCGGTGCAGCGCAGCCAGCCGGTCCAGCAGATGGATGCGCAGCCGGCGCTGACGGGCAACGGGTTCATGTCGAGCATGACGCAGCGGCTCGATGCGGTGGCGTCCAACCTGCGCATCGAGCCGGCTAATGAGGCCGATGTTGCACGGCAGCAAGCACTGTTTTCCGGCGATCCCGCTTACGCGCAGGCGGCGCAGAACGCTGCGGCAAAGCCGGCGGACAGCGTGCACGACCTGATGCAGAAGGCGCTCGACAACTACCGCAGCACCATCGTGTACTCGGTGGAAGCGCAGGTTGCGACCAACGGCTCCTCCACCAGCACGAAGACGTTCAACGACCTGATGAAGGGAAGCTGAGCCGTGGCGTCAGCGCATGGCTATATGGCGAGGGTTGCAATGCTGCTAGGCGTCCTGGCGCTCGGCGGCTGCAAGACGGAACTTTATTCCGCGCTGCCGGAGCCGGAAGCGAACGAGATGATCGCCCTTCTCATGCAGCGCAACATTTCGGCCGACAAGATCATGGCCAAGGACGGCACCGACGCGATCATGGTGGACAAGAGCCACTTCGCGGACGCGGTCGTTACGCTGCGCGATGCCGGCTTTCCGCGCAGGACGTTCGAAAGCATGGGCGACGTCTTCAAGTCCGGCGGCCTGGTGGCGTCGCCGATGCAGGAGCGCGCCCGCTTTCTTTATGCCCTCGGACAGGAGCTGTCGGGCACCATTTCGCAGATCGACGGCGTGCTGTCGGCGCGGGTCGCCGTGGTGCTGCCGGAGAACGACATCCTCGACCGCAGCCCGACGCCGTCGTCGGCGTCCGTGTTCGTACGCTACGATGCCGCCTCCAGCGTCGACCACCTGGTGCCGCAGATCAAGATGCTGGTGGCGGACAGCGTGCAGGGGCTGAGCTACGACAAGGTTTCGGTCGTGCTGGTGCCGGCGCTGCGTCCGGCGCTGCCGCCGGTGTCCCTGGCGCCCCGCGTCGGGCTGCTGGACGACCTTGCGGGGGTACTGGGCGGCATGGTGCTGGCGGCGGGCCTTGGCGTCGCCGGCTTCGTGTTCAGGGGGCGCCTGCAGCCGCTGCTGGGGCGATATGACGGCGTCCTGCGCCGCCGTGTCGCCGCTTCGGTCGCCCGGCCGGTGGAAAGCCTGACCGGACCGGGCGGATGAGCGTCGCCGCGACCGCCTGGGCCCATCCCCAGCGGCTCGCGGAGTGGCTGGGACACGGGGTCGATGCCGAGCTCGTCGCCCGCATGATGGGGGTTCCGCGGCTCCAGGCGCGATGCAGCGCGCTGATCGACCGGCGGCTTGGCCCGGTGCAGCCGTCGCCGACACAGGCGCGGGCGCTGTCGCTCGACGGGCTCGGCGTGGCCGGACTGGTCCAGCAGGCGGGAGCGGTGTGGCACGGCCGCACCGTCATCCGGATCATCGACGGGGTCGAGGTCCGCAGCCTCGTCGCTCAACTCGGGCCGGGGTTGAGGATGCTGGCGATCCGGCATGCGGCGCTGGCGCCGCAGGAGGTCGAGCCGAAGCCGTCCCGGGCGCTTCCGGCGGTGATCGCTGATGACGGGCTGCGCTGCGTCATCGCCTGGTGCGTGGCCCAGCCCGGACCGGCCGGACGGCGGCTTCTGCTGCGGCTGCCTCACGTCGCGGAGCCGGACGCCCTGCATCGTGCGAACGGACCGCCGATCGTGGACGCGCTGTTGCAGGAAGCGTCGTGAGCACCGAGGACGCCGCCGCGTTGGCGCTGCCGCTCTCGCCCTGGATCGTGCGCGGCGAGGTGCTGGACGCGTTCAGGCAGGCCGACGAGATCAGGAATGCTGCCCGGACCGATGCCGACGTGGTCCGGGCCCGGGGCGCCGCGGACGCCGTCGCGATCCGCGACGCGGCACGGCAGGACGGGCTGCGCGAGGGCGCGGTCCAGGCGGCGCGCCTGCTTGCGGAGGCCGAGGC
>CAXTOD010000156.1:0-6693 GCA_964245705.1 uncultured Acetobacteraceae bacterium | reverse complement strand
TCGCCGGCCCGCGCCGTCCCGGCGCGATCGGCTTCGCCGCCCTGCGCGGCGGGGAGGTGGTGGGCGAGCACACGCTGTCCTTCACCGCCGGCCATGAGCAGATCGCGCTGACCCATCGTGCCTTCGACCGTCGCGTGTTCGCCGCCGGCGCGGTGCGCGCGGCGTTGTGGACCGCAGGCCGCCCGCCCGGGCTGTATGGCATGGACGACGTGCTGGGCCTGCGCTGAGCGCGGTCTCCGTCCCGTTCTTGACCCTGTCGGCGGTTTCCGCCAAACCCCCTTCGACCAACGGTGGCCGCTTCCGGAGCAGCCCCGCGTTGAGGCGCGCCTGGCGCCAACGAGGAGCACCATGCGCAACAAGGGCGATTTCCTGTTCACGTCGGAATCGGTGTCCGAGGGGCACCCGGACAAGGTCGCCGACCGCATCAGCGACACGGTGCTGGACAGCTTCCTCCGCGCCGATCCCGAGGCGCGCGTCGCCTGCGAAACGCTGGTCACCACCAATCGCATCGTGCTCGCCGGCGAGGTGCGCGGCCCCGCCTCAGTGACCCGCGAACTGCTGGTCGACGCCGCGCGACAGGCGGTGCGCGACATCGGCTACGACCAGAGCGGCTTCTCCTGGCGCAACGCCGAGGTGCAATACCACCTGCACGCCCAGTCCGCCGACATCGCGGTCGGCGTCGACAGCACCGGCAACAAGGACGAGGGCGCCGGCGACCAGGGCATCATGTTCGGGTATGCCACCCGCGAGACCGAGACGCTGATGCCGGCCCCGATCCACTACGCGCACGCCATCCTGCGCCGCATGAACGAACTCCGGAAGAACGGCGACCCGCGCGGCCAGGGGCTGCAGCCCGACGCCAAGAGCCAGGTGACGCTGCGCTACGTGGATGGCCGCCCGGTCGGCGCCACCTCCGTGGTGATCTCCACCCAGCACGACGAGGGCAAGCCGCAGGCCGAGATCCGCGACGCCCTGCGCGGCATCGTCGCCGAGGTGCTGCCGGAAGGCTGGGAGGTCCCGGAGGACGAGTTCTACGTCAACCCGACCGGCATCTTCGTCATCGGCGGCCCGGACGGCGATTGCGGCCTGACCGGGCGCAAGATCATCGTCGACACCTATGGCGGCGCTGCCCCGCACGGCGGCGGCGCGTTCTCCGGCAAGGACCCCACCAAGGTGGACCGCTCGGCCGCCTACGTGTGCCGCTACCTGGCCAAGAACATCGTCGCCGCCGGCCTCGCCGACCGTTGCACCCTGCAGATCTCCTACGCCATCGGCGTCGCGCACCCGCTTTCGGTGTATGTCGATCTGGACGGCTCCGGCCACGACGTTGACGAGGACCGGCTCGGCCACGTGCTGCGCGAGGTGGTGGACCTGACCCCGCGCGGCATCCGCCGCCACCTGCGCCTCAACCGCCCGATCTACGCCGCCACCTCCGCCTACGGCCATTTCGGCCGCACCCCGGATCCGGCCCGCGACGACTTCACCTGGGAGAGGACCGACCTGGTGGACACCCTCCGCCAAGCCTTCAACCGCTAGAAACGATCGTTAGATGCCCCTAGGCCGGCGATCCGACGCGGTTCTCGCGGCTTCCGGTGCTCACGGCCGGACGGCCGCTGTGCTCCGGGTCCGCGACAACCACGCCGGGCGCGCCCCGTCGCTGGTGCGACGAGGCGCTCTCGCTTGGCCTGGCGCGTTTTCCGACCGCTTCTAGAAACCTCCGTGGTGGTGAAGCCGCCGCCGGACCGGCTGTATGGCCGGCTCCGCAGCCATCCGCTGCGGCCGCGCCAGCAGCGCCTGCTCGACCTGACCTTGCCGCGGTTGCGCTTCACCCATCCCGACGACCCGCGTTCCGGTTTCGGCATCGCGCCCGAGGCGCTCTGGTTGGAGGTCGGCTTCGGCGGCGGCGAGCACGCGCTGGCGCAGAACCGCGCCCATCCGGAGATCGGCCTGATCGCCTGCGAGGTGTTCGAGAACGGGCTGTGCTCGCTGCTGGGCCGGCTGGTCCCCGAGGGCGAGGAGGACACCGCGCCGCTGCCACCGGGTTTTCGGCTGTGGGACGACGACGCGCGCACCCTGCTGCGCGCGCTGCCCGACGCCTGCCTCGACCGGCTGTTCCTGCTGTTCCCCGATCCCTGGCCGAAGGCGCGCCACGCCAAGCGCCGCTTCGTGCATCCCGAAACCGTGCCCCTGCTGGCGCGCGTGCTGCGGCCCGGCGCGACCTGGCGCGTCGCCAGCGACGACCCGACCTACCAGGCCTGGGTGGCGGAGGTGATGGCGGCACCCGCCGCAAGGGCGCTGTTCGACACGCCGGAGCCCGTCCCGCTCCGCCCGGAGAACTGGCCCCCGACCCGCTACGAGGCCAAGGCGCTCGCCGCCGGCCGCCAGCCGCTGTACTGGTCGTTCCGCCGCCGCGACTGAACCCGCCCTCCCTTCCTGCGCTGACCGCAGGAGCGATGGAGGCCGGTCCGATGCTGACGCGTGTGGCGATCTACGAGGGCGCGATCGAGGCGGGCGGCGAGGACGCGTTCTTCACCGACGTGGCCGCGCGGCTGGAGCCGATCTGGCGTTCCTTCCCCAACGTGCTGGACGTGCGTGTGCAACGGGTGCTGCACGCCGATCCCGGCGCCATCCCGATCGTCATGGTGCTGGAGATGGACTTCGCCTCGCAGGACGCGCTCGACCAGTCGCTGGCATCCGACATCAAGACCCGGTCGCACGCCCTGACCCTGGAGGTGCTCAAGCCGTTCAGTGGCCGGTTCTTTCACTTCGTCGCCGACAGCCACAGCGTTCCGGTCGCCTGAGGCTCCCGCTTTACGCGACGTGCGACGCTTCCGCCTGCTGCACCGCGACCTCCTCGCTCACCTTCACCCACAGCGCAGCCGCCTCGAGGTCGTCGGCCGCACGCAGCTCGGCCGCGCGCTTCAGCGCCCAGCTGCGCGCGTTCCGGCCGTGCTTGTTGATCATCAGCCGGGCCGCCTGGCGGTAGCTCATGCGCGGGCGTTTCGCCGCTGCCGTGCTGCCGCCCATGTCCGCCAGCTCAATACCATTCATGTTCATCGTCACTCCGCGTCGTCCGTCTCGATCAGGAAGACCGCGAACTCGTCGCGGTCCTCGTCGGATATCTCGCCGTCCTCCATCGCCTCGGTGAAGCCGGCGTCGTAATGTGCCGTCTCGTCCTCGGTCGCCTCGCGCACCGTCAGCTTCGCCTCGCCGTCCCACACCGGGGCTCCGTTGCGCTCGAACTCCTGCAGCGCCTCGGTGACGTTCCCGGTGTCCGCTTCCTCCTGCGCCAGCGCCAGGCTGTCCTCGGGAAACACGAGGATCGCCTCGCCGCTGATTTCGATCACAAACAGGGGCATCACACTCGACCTTGCTTGAATGGACTGGCTGGGGATGGCGGGCTCGCCAGGCTGACGGGATGGGCTGGCAGGACGCCGGGCCGCACGGCCTGGACGAGTCCGGCAGTGACTTACCAGCAACGGGATGGCGGAAAAAGCCGCGCGAGCGCAGGCGTGCCATCGAATGTGCGTATCCGGGCCGGTTCCTTGGATCGCCAAGCCATCGCTGCACGCGAATCCGGTTGCGCCCGCGGCGCGGGCCGCCGGACACTGGAGCCGGTGCGGCACTGGACGGAAGGCGGTTCCCATGCAGACGCGGATCGAAGGCCAGACGCTGCCGGTGCTCTACGTGTCGCTCGACCCCTACGAAACGCTGATCTCGGAAACCGGCGAGCTGTCCTGGAAGAGCCCGAACGTCGCGTTGCGCACCACCACCGCCGGGGCCGGGGCCACCGGGTTCCTCGGCGCGGTCAAGCGCTCGCTCGGCGGCGGCGGCCTGTTCATGACCGAATATCGCGCCGAGGGCGGCCCCGGCCACCTCGCTTTTGCCGCCAGGATCCCGGGCAGCATCGTCGAGCACCGGATCGACCCCGGCCGGTCCTACCTGCTGCACCGGCACGGCTTCCTGTGCGCGACCGAAGGGGTGACGCTCGGGCTCGGGTTCCAGCGTTCGCTGGGCGCGGGCATCTTCGGCGGCGACGGGTTCCGGCTGCAGCAGGTCTCGGGGAGCGGCACCTTCTGGAGCACGCTCGGCGGCGGCGTGGTGGAGCACAGCCTGGCACCGGGCGAGGCGATCGACGTCCATCCCGGCCATGTCGGCATGTTCGAGGACAGCGTGGGCTTCGACATCACCATGCTGCCCGGCATACGCAACAAGCTGTTCGGCGGCGACGGCTTCTTCCTGGCCAGGCTGACCGGCCCTGGCCGGATCTGGCTGCAGACCCTGACCGTGCCCAACCTCGCCCACGCGCTCGCTCCCTACCTCGGCGGCGAGGCCGCCGGCGCCTCGGCGGAAGGCTCGGCCCTCGGCGTCGCCGCCTCCAGCCTCATCCGGCGCGCCTTCGAGTAGCCTCCGGGAGCGCGAGCGACACCGCCAGCGCCACCAGGAGGTTGAGCAGCAGCGCCAGCAGCCCGGTGGACACGGCAACCGCTTGCAGGCCGCCCACATGCAGCGCGTGCACCGGCTTCAGCCCGTCGGCCATCACGACAACGGTGCCGCCGGCCATGCCGGCCGCCCAGCCCGCCAGCAGCCCGGCCGCCGTCAGCCGCAGCGGCAGCAGCCCCAGCACCAGCGCCGGCAACGTTTGCAACACCCACACCCCGCCCAGCAGTTGCAGGTCGATGGCGAAGGTGGGGTTCAGCAGCAGCACGAAGCCGAGGGCCGCCACCTTGACCAGCAGCGCCATCACCTGGGCAGTCCGGGTGCCGACCCGCGCGCGGGTCGGCAGCAGGTTGCGTGTCAGCAGGTTGGCGGCCCCCACCGCCATCACCGCCGCCGGCACCAGGGCGCCGATCGCCACCGCGGCCAGACAGAAGCCGGCGAACCAGCCGGGAAACACCAGCAGGAACAGCGCCGGCACGATCGTGTTCGGATGGGTGGTGGCGATGCCGGCCGCGTGCGCCATCAGCCCCAGCAGCGCGATCAGCCCGAGCAGCAGGGTGTAGGCCGGCAGCATCACCGCGTTGCGCCGGATCGTGTCCGCGCTGCGCGCCGCCAGCACGCCGGTCAGGGTGTGCGGATACAGGAAGGCGGCCAGCGCCGAGCTCAGCGCCAGCGTCGCGTACGGGACCTCCTGCCCCGCCCCCAGCACGTGGCCGGGCGGCGCCGGCTTCATGTGCGCGCCGGCACTGGCGAACATCGCGCCATAGCCGCCAAGGTGGAGCGGGATCACCGTGACCGCCGCGATCACCGCGACGTAGATCATGATGTCCTTGAGGAACGCGGTGGCCGCCGGCGCATGCAGGCCGCCGAGCCAGGTGTAGGCGGCGAGCGAGGCGAAGGCCACCACCAGCGGCACCTCGCCCGGCAGCCCGATCGCCTGCAGCACCGTGCGTATGCCGACCAGCTGCAGCGCGATGTAGGGCAGCATCGACAGCAGCCCGGTCGCCGCCACCGCCCGTTCCAGCGTCCGGCTCCCGGTGCGGGCGCGCACGATGTCGGCGGCCGTGGCGTGGCCGCCCGCCTTGGCAACCTGCCACAGCCGCGGCATCACCGCGTACACGAACGGATAAACGATGATGGTGTAGGGCAGGGCGAAGAAGCCGTAGGCGCCGGTGGCATACACCAGGGCCGGCACCGCGATCACGGTGTAGGCGGTATAGAAGTCGCCGCCGACCAGGAACCAGGTGATCAGGGTGCCGAACGAGCGGCCACCCAGCCCCCATTCCTCGGTGGTCTCGGCGGCGGCACGGCCGGTGCGGCCGCGTCGCCAACCGGCCGACGCGCCGAGCAGGATCGCCAGCGCGAACAGCAGCACGAACACCGTGATGCCGACCGCACCCGGTCCGGCCGGGCTCGCTTGAACGGCATTCATGCCCGCTCCAGCCGCCAGACCAGCCAGATCAGCGCCGAGGTCGCCGGTATCCAGGCCAACTGGTACCAGAAGAAGAACGGAAAGCCGAACAGCCCCGGGCCGGTCCGATCGTAGAACGGCACCCAGAGCAGCCCCGCGCACGGGAGCAGCAGAAGCAGCCACGCGGTGCGACGCAACGGGGATGCCGTCCTGCCTGGTGCCATGGGGCAATGATCCTTGGTTCTCGGAACTGCCTGCCTGCCCGATCGAACCGGCGGGTTCAAGCGGGACCGGAACGATCCCGCTCCGCGAGCGCGATCGTCAGCCCGTCCGGCGGTCCAGCTCGGCCAGCAGGTCGTCGCGCCGGGACAGCGCGCATCCGTCGAGCGTGGCGACGGCGCGCAGGCCGAGGCTGCTGCCCAGGAACACAGCCTCCGCCTCCTGCAGCGCCTCCAGCGGCAGCGACGCTTCCGCGGCACCGCATCGCTCAATCAGCAGTGCGCGCCGGATGCCGGGCAGCGCGCCATCCGCCACCGGCGGGGTCAGCAGCCGGCCGCCGCACAGCACCAGCAGGCTGGCAGCCGAGGCTTCCGCCAGGAGCCCCCGCGTGTTGAGCAGCAGCGCGTCGCCGGCGCCGCGCTGGTCCGCCTCGGTCCGCGCCAGCACCCCGTCGAGGTAGTTCAGCGACTTGATCCGCGACAACGGCGACCACTCGTTGCGCCGGGTGATCGTGCACAGGACCGCGTGCACCGGGCCGACCGGCGCCGGACTCGCCGCGGCCGCAGTGATCAGCCCGGTCGGCCGGCTCGCCGCGGGAGGGAGCAGGCCGCGCGGCGCCGGCC
>CAXTOD010000155.1:0-6715 GCA_964245705.1 uncultured Acetobacteraceae bacterium | reverse complement strand
CCGACGCCCCGCTCGCGGACGCGATCCTGCGCGCCTGCCCGACGGCACGCGACCTGACCGGCCGCACCACGCTGCTGGAGCTCGGCGGCCTCGCGTCGCGCGCGGCACTGGCGGTCGGCAACGACACCGGCCCCATGCACCTCGCCGCCGCAATGGGCTGTCCCTGCCTGGCGCTGTTCTCGTACAACAGCGACCCCGCCCTGACCGCCCCGGTCGGCCGGCGCGACGGCCAGGTCCAGGTGCTCCGCGTCCCGGACCTGTCGGCCCTGGACGTCGGCACCGTCGCCGCCCGGCTCCGCGGTGCCGACAGCAGCGCACCGTCATGAACCGGAGCTTCGGTTGTGGATCGCCGGCCGCCGGATGACGCAACCTGTCGGCTACCGGACCTGCCGGGTGCCCGGTTGCCGCGACCGTTCGGGAGGAACCTGACGTGCAGCTCTACGGGGCGAGACGATACGGTTCGGCGATCGCCGAGGGCATGCTCGCTTTGGCCGGCCTGCGCTACGAGTTCGTGGACATCGACGGGTTCGACAAGCCCGGCCCTGCCCGGGACCGCCTTCGGGCCGTCAGCTCCCTCGGTCAGGTGCCCGCGCTCGTGCTCGACGACGGCACCGTCATGACCGAGACCGCGGCGATCGCCCTGTATCTGTCGGACCTCGCGCCCGGTCTGGCACCCGCCGTCGGCACCCCGGAACGGGCCCGGTTCTACCGCCTGCTCGTCTGGCTCGTGGCCAACGTTTATCCGACCTTCACCTACGGCGACTATCCGGAGCGCTGGACACCGTCTGCGCCGACCGAACTCGACGACGCGACGGCGCGGCATCGGGAACGCCTCTACCTGTGGCTCGAGGAGCAGGTGACCGGGCCCTTCGTCCTGGGACAGGACGTGTCCGCTCTCGACGTCTACGTGGCGGTCCTGTTCGCCTGGCGGCCCCGGCCGGACTGGTTCCGCCGGAACACGCCCAGGATCGCCGGAATCGCCGGGCGGACACGGCAGCTGCCGCCTGTCGCCGGGGTCATGGCGCTGAACGGCTGGTAGCGTGGTGAACGACACGAGCCGGCTCCAGGCCCGAACTGGCGGCAGCCGATCCGGCCATGGGTCGCCGGATCCGGAGCAGATGCGGCCATCTGCGTTGTCGGGCCCGGGATCCTTGTTCGGACGTGACCATGAACGTGCAGCGCATCGCCGCCTTTTCCGACGGCCCGAGGGGCGGGAACCCGGCCGGCGTCGTGCTCTGCGATGGTCTCCCCGCTCCGGAGGTCATGCAGGCCGTCGCGGCGGAGGTCGGCTATTCCGAGACCGTCTTCGCCGCGCCGTCCGGTGATGGGTGGCGGGTGCGCTACTTTGCTCCCGCCATCGAGGTGCCGTTCTGCGGCCATGCCACCATCGCACTCGGGGCGGCGCTCGCCCTGGCGCAGGGCGACGGCGTATTCGCGCTCCAGCTCAACGGGACGCGGATCACGGTGGAAGGAAGGCGGGCGGGCACCCTGCTGGCCGCCGCCTTCCAGTCCCCGGCCACGCGGAGCGCGCCTGCAGGGCCGGAGCTGGTCGGCGACGCCCTGACCCTCTTCTCCTATGGCGCCGATGACCTGGACCCGCGCCTGCCTCCGGCGATCGCCGAGGCCGGCGCCCGGCATCTCGTCCTGGCCCTGGACAGCCGGGAGAACCTGTCCGCCATGCGCTACGACCTCGAGGCCGGCCGCAGCCTCATGACGGCCGCGGGCATCGTGACCATCAGCCTCGTGCATGCCAAGACCGCCAGCCTCTTCCACGCCCGCAACGCCTTCGCCGCCGGCGGCGTGTACGAGGACCCCGCGACGGGAGCGGCGGCTGCGGCCTTGGCCGGCTACCTTCGCGACCTGGACTGGCCGCACGGCGGAGCCGTCGAGATCGTCCAGGGCGAGGACATGGGCGTGCCGTCGCGGCTGCGTGCCGGGATCCCGCCTAAGCCTGGCGCCAGCATCCGCGTGTCCGGGACGGCCCGGCTGATGTGAGCGCCCCCGAACGACCGCGCCTGGTCCGACCCGGTGATCGCGTTGGCCGGCTGAACGGTGCGGCCACGGGGCTGCGCTCCAGGCCGCCTGCCGGCAGGCGCCCTCGCGTTGCCGGCGCCGGACGGTTCCCTGCCGCAGCCGGAACGCAGGGACCGCCGCCGATCGGGCCTGCGAGGCTTGCGACCCTCGTGGCCTCCCGCCATACCGGGCGCCTGTCCTCGTCGAGACACCCACCGGAGACGCCTCCATGCCCGCCATCACCCTGCCAGACGGAACCGTCCGCCGTTACGACGGCCCGGTGACCGGCACGGCGGTGGCCGCCTCCATCGGGCCCGGGCTCGCCAAGGCCGCGCTGGCGATGGAGCTCGACGGCCGCCTCCTCGACCTCGGCACCGCCATCACCGCCGACGCCGCGCTCCGCTTCGTCACCCGCCGCGACGAGGCGGCGCTGGGCCTGATCCGGCACGACGCCGCCCACGTGCTGGCGGAAGCCGTGCAGGGCCTCTACCCCGGCACGCAGGTCACCATCGGCCCCGCGATCGAGAACGGCTTCTACTACGACTTCGCCCGCAACGAGCCGTTCACCCCGGACGACTTCCCGGCGATCGAGGCCCGGATGCGCGAGATCGTCGTCGCCAACGCGCCGTTCGTGCGCGAGGAATGGCCGCGCGGCGAGGCGATCGCCTTCTTCGAGGCCCGCGGCGAGCGCTACAAGGCCGAGCTGATCCGCGACCTGGCCGAGAGCGAGACCATCTCGATCTACCGCCAGGGGGACTGGCTCGACCTGTGCCGCGGCCCGCACATGCGGGCGACCTCCGACGTCGGCACCGCGTTCAAGCTGATGAAGGTGGCCGGCGCCTACTGGCGCGGCGACCACCGCAACCCGATGCTGACCCGCATCTACGGCACCGCCTGGCGGGATCAGAAGGAGCTCGACGCCCACCTGCACCAGCTGGAGGAGGCCGAACGGCGCGACCACCGGCGCATCGGCCGCGAGATGGACCTGTTCCACGTCCAGGAGGAGGCCACCGGCCAGGTGTTCTGGCACCCCAAGGGATGGCGCCTGTACTCGACGGTGCAGGAGTACATGCGACGCGCGCAGAACCGCAACGGCTACCAGGAAGTACGTACGCCGCAACTGCTCGACCGCGCGCTGTGGGAAGCCTCCGGCCACTGGGAGAACTACCGCGAGCACATGTTCATCGCTTCCGTCGAGGACGAGCAGGAGCGGCGCGTGCTGGCGCTCAAGCCGATGAACTGCCCCTGCCACGTGCAGATCTTCCGTCACGGCCTGCGCTCCTATCGCGAGCTGCCGCTGCGCATGGCCGAGTTCGGCGCCTGCCACCGCTACGAGCCGTCCGGCGCGCTGCACGGCATCATGCGGGTGCGCGGCTTCGTGCAGGACGACGCGCACATCTTCTGCACCGAGCAGCAGATCGCGCCCGAAACCGCGCGCTTCGTCGCCATGCTGGCCGAGGTGTACCGCGACCTCGGCTTCGACGGCTTCCGGGTGAAGTTCGCCGACCGCCCCGACCACCGCGCCGGCGACGACGCGTCCTGGGACAAGTCCGAGGCCGCGCTGCGCGAGGCCTGTCGGCTGGCCGGGGTCGAGTACGAGCTGAACCCGGGGGAGGGCGCGTTCTACGGCCCGAAGCTGGAGTTCGTGCTGCGCGACGCGATCGGCCGCGACTGGCAGTGCGGCACCCTGCAGGTCGACACCGTGCTGCCCGAGCGGCTCGACGCCTCGTTCATCGGCGAGGACAGCGCCCGGCACCGCCCGGTGATGCTGCACCGCGCGATCCTGGGCTCGTTCGAGCGCTTCCTCGGCATCCTGATCGAGCAGTTCGCCGGTCGCTTCCCGCTCTGGCTCGCCCCGGTGCAGGTGGTGGTCGCCACGATCGTGTCCGACGCCGAGCCCTATGCGCTCCAGGTGGCCGACGCCCTGAGCCGCGCCGGCCTCCACGTGCAGGCCGACACCGCCAACGAGAAGATCAACGCCAAGATACGCACCCACAGCCTGGCCCGCGTCCCGGTGATCCTGGTGGTCGGCCGCAAGGAGGCGGACGCGCGCACGGTGGCGATGCGCCGGCTCGGCGGCGCCGACCAGGTGGTGCTCGGTCTGGACGAGGCCGTCGCCGCCCTTGCGCTGGAAGCCACCGCTCCCGATCTGAAGCGCGCCGCCTGACCCCACCCAGTCGTCGAGTCAGGGTTGCGTGCGGAGCTTCATCTCCTGGCAAGCTTTGCGTGCTAGCCTTTCCGCTTGACCGTTGCGCGCCCGATGCGGGGCGCGACGTTTCGTCCACAGATACAGGAGCAGTCCGATAGCCAGACCCCCGATGCAAGCGGCCCCGACCCGCGACGGCCCGCGCGTCAACGAGGAGATCCGCGTACCCAACGTCCGCCTGATCGACGAGGAAGGCGAGATGCAGGGCGTGATGACCACGCGCGACGCGATGCAGCGCGCGTTCTCGGTCGGCCTCGACCTGCTCGAGATCAGCCCCAACGCCGAGCCGCCGGTGGTCAAGATCCTCGACTACGGCAAGTTCAAGTACGAGCAGCAGAAGAAGAAGAACGAGGCGCGCAAGAAGCAGAAGGTCATCGAGATCAAGGAGGTCAAGGTCCGGCCGAACATCGACGAGAACGACTACCAGGTGAAGCTGCGAGCGATGCGGTCGTTCATCGAGGAGGGCGACAAGGTGAAGGTCACGCTGCGCTTCCGCGGACGCGAGATGGCGCACCAGGATCTCGGCGTGAAGGTGCTCGAGCGCATACGCGACGACATGGACGAGCGCACCAAGGTCGAGCAGATGCCGCGCATGGAGAACCGCCAGATGATCATGGTGCTGTCTCCGCGCTGAGCAGGCCCCGTCCCTGACCGGCGGGAGCGTCCGGCCGGCAGCGGCCGAACCGTTCGCAGTCGGGGGCCCTGTTGCGGCCTCCGTGTTCCGCTTCCACCCGTTCCGGTTATGCTGCGGCGCATGAACCGCATCCTGCCCCGCGCCGCCGTTGCCCTGTTCCTGGCCTCCGGCGCCGCCCGCGCCACGCCGCTCGACGACCTCGCCCGCGCCCACTACCAGGCGGACTGGGCCGCGGGACCGATCGCCGCGACCCAGCTCGGCCTGCACGACGGCGACGCGCGGCTGGACGACGTGTCCGCCGCCGCCGTCGCCGCCCGGACCGCCCGCCTGCACCGCGAGCGCGACGCGCTGCACCGCCTCGACCTGTCCGGCCTGCCGCAGCGCGACCGCGACGACGCCCTGGTGCTGGACGCGCAGATCGGCCGCGAGCTGCTGGAGAACGAGCGCATCCAGCCGACGCTGCACGACCCGGACTTCTACGTGTCGCTGGCCACGGACGCGGTCTACTCGCTGATCGACCGCGACTACGCCGTGCTGCCGGAGCGCATGCGGGCCGTGATCGCGCGCGAGCGGGCGGTGCCCGCCATGCTCCGGCTGGCCCGCGCCCAGCTCGTCGATATCCCTCCGGTGTTCGTGGACATCGCCCGCGAGGACCTCGGGGGCAGCACCGGCTTCATCGGCCACGACGTCCCCGCAGCCCTTGCCGGCGTGCACGACCCGGCACTGCAGGCGCAGCTCGCCGCCGCCACCCGAGGCGTGCTCGACGCGATGCACGCCTTCGACGCCTTTCTCGCCGCAGCCCGGCCCACCGGCAGCTTCGTGCTGGGGCCGGACATCATGAGCCGGCTGCTCGCAGCCGACCTGGTCGACCTGCCGATCAACACGGTTCTCGCCGCCGGCCGCGCCCAGCTGGCCAGGGACAAGGCCGCCTTTCTCGCCACCGAGCGCGCGCTGGACAAGGACCATCCGGGCGACAGCCTGCTTCTGGTGCGCCACGACCACCCGCCCGCCGACCAGCTGCTCGACACCGCGACCAGCCAGCTCCGCCTGCTGCAGCGCTTCGTGGTCGCGCACCGCATCGTCACCCTGCCGGCGACCACCCTGCCCACCGTGACCCTGACGCCGCCGTTCCAGCGCGCCCTGCTCACCGCGGCGATGGACTGGCCGGGACCGTTCGAGACCGCGTCCCGCCCCGGCGCGCTGACCTCGTTCTACTACATCACCCCGCCGGCCGCCTCGCTCACGCCCGAGCAGGCCGAGCAGGCGCTGTCCGACTTCAACCGGCCGGAGCTGGAGATCATCACCGCGCACGAGGCGATGCCCGGCCACTTCGTGCAGGGCCTGACGCTGCGCGCCCACCCGGAATGGTCGCTGGTCCGGCGCGCCGCGCAGTCCTACGCCACCACCGAGGGCTGGGCGCACTACGCCGAGCAGATGATGGTCGACCAGGGCTTCGGCGACGGCGATCCCCGGGTCCGCCTGATGCAGCTGCAGGACGCGCTGCTGCGCGACTGCCGCCTCCTCGACGCGTTCGGCCTGCACACCGGGGGCATGACCCTGGCCAAGGCCACCGAGCTGATGCGGACCGAGTGCTTCCAGTCCCCGGGCGCCGCCTACAAGGAGGCGCGTCGCGGCACCGAGGATCCCGGCTACTACGCCTACACGCTGGGCAAGCTGATGATCCTGCACCTGCGCGACGACGTGCAGCGCAGGGAGGGCGCCGCCTTCTCGCTGACCCGGTTCCACGACGCCGTGCTCGGCGCCGGCCTGGTGCCGGTCAAGGTCATCCGGCGCGAGCTGACCGGCCGCGACGACCCGCTGTTGTAGCCGCCCGGCGGCCGGATCGGCGCGCCGGTTCGCGC
>CAXTOD010000154.1:0-6721 GCA_964245705.1 uncultured Acetobacteraceae bacterium | reverse complement strand
TCGGTGCACGGCGCCAACCGGCTCGGCACCAACTCGCTGCTCGACCTGGTGGTGTTCGGACGTGCGGCCGCGCTGCGTGCCGCCGAGATCGTCAAGCCGGGCGAGACCAGCCGGCCCCTGCCCGATCGCGCCGGCGAGTTCTCGCTCGACCGGCTGGACCGGATGCGCCACGCCAACGGCTCGACCCGCGTCGCCACCATGCGCGAGGAGCTGCAGCGCACCATGCAGGCGCATGCGGCGGTGTTCCGCTCCTCCACCAGCCTGACCGAGGGGGTGCAGAAGATCGACCGGCTGTGGACCGGCCTCGCCGACGTGTCGGTCGCGGACCGCTCGCTGATCTGGAACAGCGACCTGATGGAGGCGCTCGAATACGAGAACCTCATGGCCAACGGCACCGTCACCATGGTCAGCGCGGAGGCGCGCAAGGAAAGCCGCGGCGCCCAGGCGCATGACGACTATCCCGATCGCGACGATGCTGAGTGGATGAAGCACACCGTGTCCTACCTCGGCGACAAGGGCGGGGTGGACCTGTCCTATCGGCCGGTGCGGATGCAGACGCTGACCAACGAGGTGTCCGTGTTCCCGCCGAAGAAACGCGTGTACTGAAACGTCCCAGGGGGCTTTGCCCCCTGACCCCCACCAGAGGACAGTCGTCCTCTGGACACCTGATCTGACGTAGTGGGTTCCAAGGGCGCGCCCTTGGCGGGTCCAGGGCAGCGCCCTGGCCTTGATGCAAGGAATCTTCCCCGATGGTCGAGTTCACGCTCCCGAAGAACAGCAAGGTCGGTCGCGGCCGCACCTTCGCGGCACCTGCCGGCGCGAAGCGTATCAAGGAGTTCAAGGTCTACCGCTGGAGCCCGGACGACGGGCAGAACCCGGTGCTGGATACCTACGAGCTCGACCTCGACCGCATGGGCCCGATGGTCCTCGACGCGCTGATCTACATCAAGAACGAGGTAGACCAGACGCTGACCTTCCGCCGCTCCTGCCGCGAGGGCATCTGCGGCAGCTGCGCCATGAACATCGACGGCACCAACACGCTGGCCTGCCTCAAGCCGATCGAGGAGGTGAAGCGCGCGGTCAACATCTACCCGCTGCCGCACATGCCGGTGGTCAAGGACCTGGTGCCGGACCTGAGCATGGCCTACGCGCAGCTGCGCTCGATCGAGCCCTGGCTCAAGGCGGACACCAACCCGCCGCCGGACGGCGAGCGCCGGCAGAGCATGGAGGAGCGCTCCAAGCTGGACGGCATGTGGGAGTGCATCCTGTGCTTCTGCTGCACCACCTCCTGCCCCAGCTACTGGTGGAACGGCGACAAGTACCTGGGCCCGGCGACGCTGCTGGCGGCGTACCGCTGGATCGCCGATAGCCGTGACGAGTACACCGGCGAGCGGCTGGACGCGCTGGAGGATCCGCTCAAGCTGTACGCCTGCCGCACCATCATGAACTGCACCCAGACCTGTCCCAAGGGCCTGAACCCGGCGGAAGCGATCGGCAAGATCAAGCAGCTGCAGCTGGAGCGGAAGGGCTAGCCGCGCCAGTCCGCGCCTCATGTTCGACCGGCCGCTGACCACCGGGCCGGCCCGGCGGGCCGCCTGGCGCGATAGCCTGTTCGTCGACCACGGCGTGTTCCGTCTGGTCTGGACCAACGCGGCGGTGGTGGTGCCGGGCAAGGTGTACCGCGCCAACCATCCGGCCCCGTTCCGCCTGACCCGCCTGGCCCGGCGGTTCGGCGCGCGCACCCTGGTGAACCTGCGCGGCCACCGGCAATGCGGGTCCGACGCACTGTCTCGGGACGCGGCGTCGCGGCTGGGGCTCCTGCACGTGGACATGGCGTTCGAAAGCCGCGGGGCGCCGCACCGCGAGCGGATCCTGCGCTTCGCCGGCCTGTACCGCGACCTGGCGTTCCCGATCCTGATGCACTGCAAGTCGGGCGCCGACCGCGCCGGGCTGGCGTCCGGGCTGGTGGTGCTGTTCGAGGGCGGCACGGCGACCGAGGCGCTGCGCCAGCTGTCCTGGCGCTACGGCCACTTCCGGCGTTCGCGCACCGGCATCCTGGACGCGTTCTTCCTGCGCTATCGGGCGGAGGCGGAAGGCCGGCTGCCGTTCCTGGACTGGGTGCGCGACGAGTACGACGAGGCCGCGCTGAAACGCGATTTCGTCGCAGGGCGCCTGTCGAGCTTCGTCAACGATCGGGTGCTGCGGCGCGAATGAGCCGCCGGCCGACGCGCGGGGATCAGCCCGCGATCCGTTCCGGCCCCATCGATTTGATCAGATCGAGCACGCGCTTGCGCACCGGCTGCTCGCTGATCTTGTAGTAGGCGCGCACCAGCTCGACGGTCTCGCGCCGGCTGAACAGGTCGTCCGGCGCGCCGAAACCTTCCTGCGCTTCCGCGAATCCGCCGGCCTGCGGCATCGGCATACGCGTGCCGCCGCCGGTGCCGTAGGAGGTGGGCATGTCGTCGAAGAAGAAGCTCACCGGCACGTCGAGCACGCGGGATAGGTCGAACAGGCGCGACGCACCGACCCGGTTGGCGCCGCGCTCGTACTTCTGCACCTGCTGGAAGGTCAGGCCGAGCGCGTCGCCGAGCCGTTCCTGCGACATCTGCAGCAGGGTGCGGCGCAGCCGGATGCGGCCACCGACATGGACGTCGATCGGGCTCGGCCGGGATTCGCGTTCGACCGGGGCGGCGTCGGGAGACATCTTCATCTCGTCGTTCACGTCCAGCCTTTTGGCGGATGCCTGCTTCACCATCAACACATTCTCTTTTTCGATGTAAAACAGCTAAGAGCACAACCCTCAATTGTCAACCGCCCGTCGCACGGTCTTTTCTGCCCTGCACAGTTGAAAAACGCCAGCTTATCTGGCCGGATCTCAAAATTTCCGCGCAGTTTCGCCATGAAATTAGCGCAATCGTCGCGAGCGCGAGGCAAAGCAGCGTCGGGATCGTCAGGCCGAAGCGGGCGAAGACCGTCGGCGGCAGCGGGCCGGGAAGCGCCACCACCAGCGTTCCCGCAATTCCCCAGCCGAGTCGCCCGAGCGCGTGCCCCGACGCGTCGAACGCGGCCGAGATGCCGGTGTTGGCGGCACGCGCCAGCGGCAGGCCTTCCTCGACCGCGCGCATCCGGGCGGTGGCGAGGTGCTGGCGGGGTCCGGCGGTGTTGCCGTACCAGGCGTCGTTGGTGATGTTCAGCAGCCAGTCGGGCCGATCGCCGCGGTGCACCACCCGGCCGGGAAAGATCACCTCGTAGCAGATCAGCGGCCCGAACGGCGGCAGGCCGGGAAGGTGCAGGGTGCGCGAGCCCGGACCGGCGGCGAAGCCGCCGCCCGGCACCAGCTGGAGCGGCAGGAACGGCGGCTGGTACTCGCCGAACGGCACCAAGTGCGCCTTGTCGTAGTATCCGGCGATCCGGGCGTCCGGCAGCACCGCGACCAGGCTGTTGCGCGGATGGCCCTGGCCATCGAAGCGCACGCTGCCGATCAGCCCGGCCGCCGCGTCGGGCACCGCGTCCATCAGCACCTCGCGCGCCAGCGGCTCGCGGTCCAGCAGTCCGGGAAAGGCGCTTTCCGGCCACGCGAACACGATCGGCCGCCGTGCGTCGCCGCCTTTTGCCCGTTCCGCCGCCGCCTCGGCCACGCCGCGGCGGGTCAGCTCGAGGTAGGTGTGGAAGATCACCCGCGGGTCGTTCCCGTCCCGCCCCTGCTTCTCCTCCTCCGACACGTTGCCCTGCACCAGCACCACCAGCGGCCCGTCCGGTCCCGGGTGCGGCAGCAGGGCGAGGCGGGCCGCGCCGGCGCCGATCCAGGCGGCGAGCAGGACCAGGCCGGGGACCAGGCCGCGACGCCCCAGCAGCGGCAGCCCGGCCAGAAACAGCGTGAGCAGGGTCAGGCCGTGCACCGACACCCAGGCGGCGGGCTGGATCATCACGTCGCCGGCCCGGCCCGGGAACTCCCACACGCTGCCCCACAGGTTCCACGGGAAGCCCGAGAACACGAACTCGCGGACCAGGTCGGACAGGGTCCACACGGCTGCGAACAGCGTCACCCGCCGCAAGCCCGCGGGGGCCATGCGCGCGAAGGCGCAGGCGAGTGCGGTGAAGCAGGACAGCGGGATCGCGCCGCCGGGTGCGGCCAGCGGCACCGCCCACCACAGCTCGTCGGCGCGCACCAGCACCGCGTCCGTCAGCCAGTACAGCCCGGCGGTGTGCAGCCCCATGCCGAACGCGAAGCCGTGGCGCAGCGCCCGCGGCCAGCGCGGGGCGCCGCCCGTCAGGCGGAGCAGGGCCGGCACCGTCAGCAGCAGCACCGGCACGAGGTGGACCGGCGGCAACGCCAGGGCCGAGGCCAGGCCGAGCAGCAGGGCGCGGAGGTCCGGCGGCAGCCGGCTCCAGCGCCCCCTCAACCCCCTCCGGTCCGGCGCGGCGACGGCAGCCTCGTCAGTAGATCGCTTCACGCAGCTGCCGCTCGTAGTGGCGGTAGTACTTGTCGGTGATCAGGTCGGTCTTGACCACCACGGCGACGTCGGTGGTGTTGAACTGCCGGTCCACCACCGCGCCGTCGCCGATGAAGCCGCCGAGCCGGAGGTAGCCCTTGATCAGCGGCGGCAGCGCCTGCTGCACCCGGCGGTGGTCGAACGAGGCCGGGTCGATCCGGCGCATCTCGACGTAGCGGTTCGGCACCGCCCGCAGCCGCAGCGCAGGCGGGGCGAGGTGGTTGTGGTACAGGTAGGTGAGCTCGGCATCGAGCCGGTCCGGGTCGATCCCAGGCAGGCTGGCGCAGCCGAACATCACGTCGATGCGGTGCAGGAACACGTAGGCGGCGATGCCGCGCCACAGCAGCTGCATCGCCGCCCGGCCGCGGTAGCCGCGGTCGATGCAGGACCGGCCGAGCTCCAGCAGGCGGCCGGGAAAGCCGGTGATGGTGCTGATGTCGTACTCGTCGGAGGTGTAGAACCGGCCGAGCCGGGCGGCCGCCTCGCTCTGCACCAGCCGGTAGGTGCCGATGATGCCCTTCGCGCCGGAGCTGACCGCGTGATCGATCACCAGCAGGTGGTCGGCCACGTCGTCGAACATGTCCGCGTCGCGCTGCAGCCGGCGCGCCCGGTCGTCCGGCCTGGCGCCCATCTCGCCGTAGAAGATGCGGTAGCGCAGCGCCTGCGCCGCGTCGCGCTCGGCGTCGGTGCTGGCGATCCGCACCCCCAGGTGGCCGGCGCGCAGCTCGCCGAAGCCGGTCACGGTGCTCCCCGCCGGCAGCAGGGGCGCCGTGATCGGCTTGCTGATGGTCAACGTCCCTTCCCCGCGCGCCGCTCGTCGGGTGCGGCCACCGCCGTGCCGGCGACGGCCGGCGGTCGCCTGCGGGCGAACAGCTCCATCCGGTGCGACACGAGGTCGAAGCCCAGCCGGTTCGCGATCTGGCGCATCAGCTGCTCGTGCTCCGCATCCTCGAACTCGATCACCCGGCCGGTGTCGATGTCGATCAGGTGGTAATGGTGGCCGTGCTCGGTGGCCTCGTAGCGGGCGCGGCCGCCGCCGAAGTCGCGCCGCTCGAGGATGCCCTTCTCCTCCAGCAGCCGCACGGTGCGATACACGGTGGCGACCGAGATCCGGCTGTCCAGCCCGGTGGCGCGCCGGTACAGTTCCTCGACGTCCGGGTGGTCGTCGGCCTCGGACAGCACCCGCGCGATCACCCGGCGCTGCCCGGTCATCTTGAGCCCGCGGTCGATGCACAGGCGCTCTATGCGCGATTCCATCGCTCCACCAACCGTGGCCATCTCAGGCGGCGTAGCCGATCCGGGGGGAAATTGTCCAATCGCCGCCGCACCGCTGTTGCAGCGCGGACACGGCGCTCAGGCCTCGTCCTGCGGCTTGCGCCCCAGGCCGATTTTCTTGGCCAGGTCCGACCGGTGGCTGGCGTAGTTCGGCGCCACCATCGGGTAGTCCGGCGGCAGGCCCCAGCGCTGCCGGTAGGCGTCGGGGGTCATGTCGTAGGCGGTCTTCAGGTGCCGCTTCAGCATCTTCAGCTTCTTCCCGTCCTCCAGGCAGACGATGTAGTCCGGGAACACCGACCGCCTGACCGCCACCGCCGGAAGCGGCCTGTCCGCCGCCGCCGGCGCCACCGCTCCCTGGGCCACTTCCGACAGGGCGCGGAACACCTCGCCGATCAGCACCGGCAGCGCGTCGGCCTCCACCGGGTTGTTGGACACGTGCGCCGACACGATCTGTGCCGTGAGCTCCAGCACGTCCGCTCCGTCCGCGTCGTCAGCCATGTCGTGATCCCGGCACCTTGTTGTTTCATCTATAGAAAAAGCGGACGTGCCTTCGCAACCGGCCGGGACCGGATCAGGAACGGATCAGCATGATAGAGCAGTCCGCAGTGGAGCAGCTGGACATCACCGGCGAGCTGTGCCCGATGACCTTCGTGCGCACCCGGCTGGCGCTGGACCGGCTGTCGCCCGGCCAGCGGCTCGACGTCCGGCTGCGCGGCGACGAGCCGCTGCGCAACGTGTCTGGCAACGTCCGGTCGCTCGGCCACGCGCTGCTGGCGACCCGGCCGCTGGCGGACGGCAGCGTGGTGCTGGAGATCAGACGGCGCTGAGCGGCATGGCGAGCACCAGCGCGTCGCCGCCGTCGGCATAATACCGGCTGCGGCGCCCGACCTCGACCAGCCCCGCCCGCGCGTAGAGCGCCCGTGCCGGCGCGTTGGCGTCCGCCACCTCCAGGA